>JAKBCM010000051.1 GCA_021807845.1 Pseudomonadota bacterium | reverse complement strand
TGATGAGCATATCAAGGCTAGCTTTTTTGGGTGAATCGCACTTGACTGATGCGGTTCATGATTTGGATCACCGCATCACGCCTCATTTCAGCTTTCAAGAGCTCTTCTTCTTCATTTGATCCTAAAATTCTATTACCATTGATAGTGAGTTGTCGAGTGATCATCAGTGTGGCTTCTGGAATGATATCGCGGCCATTTCTTTGCTGTAATTTAAAATGTACGGTATATATAAGCTGATACTGTCTGGGAGTAGTGCTTGAGCTCACGCTGGTGATGTGTTGCTGTACATTATCGCTTTCTAGAATAAGCCAGTAATCTGCTGAGCTTTCAGATGAATTAACCTGGATGTGTTGGCTTTGTAGTTCCATACGCAACAACGAAGCCAAATCATTGTGGGTTTGTCCTTTGATGATCGCAACATTGTTAAACCAAGTTGGGACATCGACTTTGCCACGCAAATGAAAGCCACATCCACTGATGAAGATCAAGAACAAGGCCTGTAGGGTAAAATAAAAGAGTCTATTTGGATAGCGCATTTATTGAATGACCAAATTAATGAGTTGGCGATGAGGGACAACAATGGTTTTGATGAGGGATTTACCCACAAGAAATGGTCCAGCATGCGCTTTAGCCATCTCGATTAATGCTGCTTCCTCTGTTTCAGTTCCTGCACTAAATTGGGCACGCAACTTACCATTCACTTGTACCACAAAGTCAACTTCGTCTGTTTTTAAAGCGCTTTTATCGTGCTTGGGCCATGGCGCGTCAATGATTATTTTTTCATATCCCAATTGTTGCCACAGATGGTGGCAAATATGTGGGGTGATAGGTGCTAGCAATTGCAAAAGGATCTTCATGCCTGAATGCATGAAAAATTTGTCTTCTTCTTTGTGGATCTCATACCCTGATAGTACATTGAAGAGTTTCATCGCGCCAGAAACAACCGTGTTAAATTGATGGCGTTCATAATCATGAGTGGCTTGAGCTAGTATTTGATGTAAATGAAGTCTCGATTTTTTGAGGCGACTTTCACACGCATCCCAATTGATTTGACCATTCCCATCAGCTATCAAATCATTCACTTCTTTGATGATGGTTTCGTGCTGATAAGCGAGCGCCCATAAGCGTTTTAAAAATCGATGTGCGCCTTCAACTGCTGTGTCAGACCATTCAAGGGATTGCTCAGGAGGGGAGGCAAACATGACAAATAGTCTTGCAGTATCGGCTCCATAAGTATCAATCAAATGATTAGGGTCAACAATATTACCCAATGATTTAGACATTTTATGGCCATTTTTAAGGACCATTCCTTGACTTAATAAGGCAATAAAAGGTTCATCAGAGTTCACCAGTCCTTCGTCGCGCATTAATTTATGAAAAAAACGTGCATACAATAAATGCATGACTGCATGTTCGATACCCCCCACATATTGATCAACAGGGGTCCAATATTTGGCGCGATCATCAAGCATAGCGTTTTCCTGACCCTTACAAGCAAAACGAGCGTAATACCAGGATGATTCAACAAAAGTATCAAATGTATCTGACTCTCTCAGAGCGTCCTGACCACACTTAGGACATGTTGTGTGAATAAAGTCTTCACATTGAGCCAGAGGCGAGCCGCTACCGGTTAATTCAACCTGTTCAGGCAGAACCACAGGTAAATCAGTTTCAGGAACGGGTACAATGCCACACTCATCACAGTTAATCATCGGAATCGGTGTACCCCAATATCGTTGACGAGAAACCCCCCAATCGCGTAACCGATAATTGACTGTAGCTTTTCCAGATTCGGTTTTTTCTAAATACTGGGTAATGGTTTTTTTGGCTTCTTCTGAAAAAAGCCCATCAAATTGACCCGAATTGACTAGGATACCGGTGCCTGTGTAGGCTGAAGTGCTAAAATCATGATGGTTTGTTTTATCGATTTGAATCACTTCTTGTAAAGGCAGTTGATATTTTTGGGCAAACTCCCAATCTCGTTGATCATGAGCCGGTACCGCCATGACAGCACCCGATCCATATTGCATCAAAACAAAATTAGCAATCCATACGGGTATATTCTTGCCAGTCACGGGGTGTGTGGCATAAAACCCTGTGTTGATGCCTCGTTTTTCCATGGTGGCCAAATCAGCTTCTGCCATTTTCACGCCTTGACAACTGCTAACAAAAGCTTGTATTTCTTCACTTTCGATGGCTGCTAGTTTGGCGAGAGGATGATCCGGTGACACAGCTAAATAAGTGGCGCCCATTAAGGTATCAGGTCTTGTCGTATAAATTTTAAGTCGTTTAGAAAATCCTTTGACATTAAAGTAGATCTCGGTGCCTTCAGAACGACCTATCCAGTTCCGCTGCATCTGTTTCACTTGTTGAGGCCAACCTTCAAGTTTGTCCAGATCAGCAAGCAGCTCATCTGCATAAGCTGTGATTTTAATAAACCACTGTGAAATTTCTTTGCGTTCAACCAAGGCTCCAGAACGCCAGCCTCGACCATCTACAACTTGCTCATTGGCTAAAACAGTTTGATCGACTGGATCCCAATTCACAATGGCATTCTTTTTATAGACCAAACCTTTTTCATAGAGCTTGATAAAAAACCACTGTTCCCAACGATAATAGCAAGGATCACAAGTAGTGATTTCACGACGCCAATCATAAGCATTACCCAGGCGTAAAAATTGTTCCTTCATCGCTTTGATATTTTGCTTTGTCCAAATAGCGGGCGCAATGGCGTGTTTGATCGCTGCATTCTCGGCAGGTAGTCCAAATGCATCCCAGCCTATGGGCTGCAAGACGTTTTTACCAAGCGCTCGTTGATACCGAGCGATAACATCACCTAGCGTATAATTTCGCACATGCCCCATGTGTAAAGATCCACTGGGATAAGGGAACATGGATAAGCAGAAAAACTTCTCTTTGTTGAGATCTTCAGTGACATTAAATGATTGTTTTTTAAGCCAATACTGTTGAACTTGCTCTTCAATTTTTTGCGGTATATAACTAATATCCATAGTTTGAAACAAAATTTGATAGGATTGGTAAGAATAACGCCTCTTAGCCTTTGCAGCAAGTATATTTAGAAATTAAGCTATCCCGATGCTCAACTTCCCTCAGAACCATACGAGCATTTTGTAATTCATTTTTGCTTAAGATTTAGCAAAAGAGACGTAACGACGGAATGTGGGATATAGAACCGTCAATAATAACAGCAACAGAATGGGATAATCCCCCAATAGAGTCCAAGGGGTCATGCCTGTTGCAGGGTAAATGTTCTCTTCGAGGACACCCGCACTAAAGGCTGGTAGAGAAGAGATGATATGACCCTTGGCATCGATGATAGAAGAAAGACCATCATTATTAGAAACGACTTGGTATCGACCCGTTTGAAGCGATAGGACTTCTGACATTTGTAACTGTTGATACATGGCTAAGGAGTGTCCAAACCACCCATCATCACTTAAGGATACTATCCATTCTGCTTGTGGGAGTTGCTGTCGAAGCAGCATGGGATAGGCTAATTCGTAACAGATGAGACTGGCAATGGGGTGTTGATGAACCTGAATCAAAGATTGATTTTGATGTCCTGGTTTCAGATTGGCAATGGGAATAGATAGCCACTTGATCAGCAAGAAAAAGGGTTTGGGGATATATTCACCAAAAGGAACAAGATGTTGCTTTAAGTAATGCCCATTCGCAGTTCCTAATGAAATGATTGAATTATAATAATTCAGCGCATCTCCATCTGTTGATTGAGGAATTCCCAACAATAGGGCGCTTTGATGATTTTTAGCAACAACATGCAGATTATCAAGAAAGTCTCTCATCAAATGTTCAGGGACTGGAATAGCTGACTCAGGCATAACAATCAAAGCTTTTTTATCTATTAAATGTTCGATTTCAGATTGATAATGGTTTAATAGTTGCCAGAACAGAGATTCATCCCATTTGTCTCTCATGGAAATGTTAGCCTGAATAATCCCAACCGAAACAGGTGTTTGTGTGATATGCGTCCAGCTTTTATTCTTTAAAAGATTAGGGGTGATTAAAAGAGCCACAAAGGCGAATAACCAGAGGAGCCGATGTTTTTGAGAAGCAAGGACTGATGTCGCCAGACAGGCAGCAGCAACACAGGTAAAAAAACTTACGCCATAGATACCAATAACAGGTAATAGATACTTCAGCGGCGAATCTATTTGCCCAAACCCTAAGGTTAACCAGGGAAACCCACTGAACATTGTGCCACGCAAGTACTCTCCTAAACTCCAAAGCGAACTAAATAATAAGACACACAATAGGTTGGAGTGACTTTTAGATAACTTACTGAATAATAAAGCAACAAGGCCGGGATACAGTGACAAATAGACGATAAAGAGTAAAGTGATGAATGCCGATAATAAAGAATTGAGATGACCGTAAACGTGAATGCTCACAAATACCCAAGAAACCCCAAATCCTAAAAATCCCAAACCAAAAACAAATCCTATAAGAAACGATTTTTTTAAGGGCTGCTGGTATAATTGAGCATAAAGAAGAGCCATACCTAAGATGCACAGTCCTGGAAAATGGAACGGTGCAAAACCCAATGGAATCAGGATACCGGCAAAAAGAGATCGCAGTAAAAAAAGGTAGGGATTAGAGGTTAAATGGATAGCGCTTAATTTATCGGTGATGCTATTTTGATTCATTATCAACCAAGAAAGAGTAGATTCAACTGCCGAATATAGGATTAAAGTTCAAGTTTTAAAAGGAAAATACTATCTTTTTCATAATGAGTCTATAATAACGTTAGATAGATGTCTTATTTTTAACGTTCAAGGGTATGATTATGAAAATAAAACCATCTCATCGTGGTGCAACAGTTTCTCATGCAGAAGAACTATCTTTGCTTGCAGAGAAATTACGCAGTGAAGGTCGTTCAATCATTGGTCTTAATGTAGGCCAACCGAGTACCGGCGCACCCATAGAAGCTATTCACGCAGTTCAAGTTGCTGAAGAAATTTATCATGGTTATACCCCTGCGGCAGGCATTCAAGCATTACGTGAGCGAGTCGCTTTATATTACAAAGAAAAATATGCTCTCAATATCCCTTATGGACGTATTTTAATCACCAATGGTGCATCAGGCGCTTTTTCCCTTGCTTTTATTGGTTGCTTTGATGTGGGGGAAACCATTGCTGTGCCTTTACCCTGTTATTACGCCTATTTGAACACCATGCATATTTTGGGTGTTAATAAAATGGAGTTTCACCCTAAGGCCACACACAATTTTCAACCCACTGTTGATGATTTAAAAGAATTTAAACAGGAAGTTCATGGATTATTAGTGACCTCTCCATCAAACCCAACAGGAGCCATGATTCCACCTCTACAATTAAAAGAATTGGTAGAGTATTGCGACCTTAATAATATTTTGCTCATTTCAGATGAAATCTATCATGGCATTGTTTACGATAAATCCAAGAAAATGGTCAGCGCATTAAACTATGGCGATAATGTGATTGCCATTAATAGTTTTTCAAAATACTTTTCAATGCCGGGGTGGCGCTTAGGGTGGATGGTGGTTCCTGAAATCTTAGTCGATCCCTTGCGAAAATTAGCTCGCAATCTATACATCTGTCCTACAAACCCTTCTCAATATGCAGCGCTTGCTTGTATGTCGTGTCAAGACACATTGGAATCACATGTGAAGCGTTATGCCATCAATCGTCAAATTTTAAAAGAAGAAATGCCAAAAGCTGGTTTTGATAAATTTCTTCCTTTAGATGGTGCTTTTTATTTGTATGCTCATGTTAAGCACCTGCATCAAGACAGTGTTGAATTTTGTAAAAAAATGTTACAAGAAATTGGCATCATTGCAACTCCTGGCACAGATTTTGATCCCATTCATGGTCATCATTATGTGCGATTTTCTTATGCTGGCTCCACAGAAGATATAAAGGAAGCTATGGTTCGCCTGCAAAAATGGCGAAGCTAAGTTTAGGGCGTGTACAGTAGAGTTAAGGGTGGCTACATTAAAGACCACTGACTTTGCAGACGCAAAGAAATTTGCCAGAATCATGGATGCGCTTGGCTATTTAGATACGATTCACTATATTTCCAATCATCTGTTATATGATGAACACTTATTTCATCCAGATATTTTTTATAAGGAATTGGTCACAACGTTTGAACATATTTATCAAGCCACTTTAAGTGCTGCCGGCTTGAGTATCAAAAAATCAATGCTGATGATTGAGACAGAATCCCTTAAAAAGCAGTTGCTAGCTTTAGGAAAGGGGAATGAGATTATTTATCGGCAGGTCTTTCAACTCATCAAAGACAAAGTGGATGGGAAGCTGGATTCTATAGAAGCGTTTGCTTTATCAAGAACGGTTGAATTTCATAACCACACCCTCTGTTCAGATGATTTATTTAAAGAAGTCTATACGGAAGGATTCAGGCGCTCATGGCTCTTATCACGCTCAGAAATCACGGGCGACAGGTTTTTTAGGGCCGAACCTTTACATGAAAATCTGAAAGGGAGCAAAATGTTTGATTTATATAAAAACAAATCCAGTTATGTCGATATGTCTCGTTCAGATAAAGTGTTTGACTCTTTGAAAAACATTGATATCTTTCTTGATGAATACATACAGTGTTTGCAAGAGGAAACCGAATCCTCCTCAGCAGTTGAACTTTAGGGAAGATATCTATGCATAATGTACTGGTTGCCGGAGCCGGTAAAATTGGTAGTTTGATTGCATGCCTACTCTCTGATAGTCATGATTATCAAGTACATTTAGCAGATGTAGAATTTGGTGGCACGGATGTGGCACGTCTGCTCAATGTTATGCCCGAGATTAAGACAGTTGCATTAGATGTCAAAAATCAAGAAGCAACCAGGGATTATATCCAAAAACATAATATCATTGCTGTTATTTCAAGCTTACCCTATTTTTTAAACAGTTATGTGGCACAATCTGCAAAGTCCGCCAAAGCCCACTATTTTGATTTAACAGAAGATACTTCCATCACTGACGTGGTCAAAGCCATCGCTCAAGATGCGAAAACCGCATTCGTTCCTCAATGTGGTCTTGCCCCTGGCTTTATCAGTATTGCAGCCAATAGCTTGATGGAAGAATTTGAAGTGTGTCATCATGCCAAACTGCGTGTGGGGGCTTTGCCGCAGAGGGCAAGTAATGCACTTCAATATTCTTTAACATGGTCTACTGATGGACTCATCAATGAATACGGTAATCCTTGTCATGGCATTGAATCAGGCATTGAGGTCGTGTTATCCCCTTTAGAAGGGCTAGAAACCATTGAAATTGATGGTTGTGAATATGAAGCTTTTAATACGTCAGGTGGATTAGGAAGCTTATTTGAATTATATGCTCATAAAATTCAGAGTTTAAATTATAAAACCATGCGCTACCCTGGTCATTGTGAAAAAATGCGATTCTTAATGATTGATCTTAAGTTAAATGAAGATAGAGACACACTAAAAAGAATTCTAGAGAAAGCTATCCCAAAAACATATCAAGATATCGTATTGGTTTATGTGACTGTTGAGGGAATCAAACAAGGAGAGCTCACTGAAAAGAGTTATCTTAAAAAAATCTATCCCAAAATCATTCATGGTCTGGAATGGTCTGCCATTCAGGTGAGTACCGCAGCCAGTGTATGTGCTGTGGTTGATTTGGTCATCAAAACTAAGAAAAAGCAATATCAAGGTCTGATATTGCAGGAAACATTTTGTTTGAAAGACGTGCTATCAAATCGGTTTGGCCAGTATTATGGAGCATGACATGGATCTGTTGAAACGTTTGGGGATTCAAACGATGAATAGGGGGGCTTTTTGTGGCACATCTTGGCGTAGCAATCTTTCCTCCATTCAATTAGCTTCATTAAATCCCAGCACCGGCAAGAAAATTGCTGACGTATCTACCTGTACTGAAGAGGATTATCAGCACGTGATATCTTTGTCACAAAAAGCATTTAGAGTATGGAGAGAGACTCCTGCGCCTCTTCGTGGGGAAATTGTTCGGCAAATTGGGCACGCTTTAAGAGAACATAAGCATGAATTAGGTAGCTTAATCTCTCTGGAGATGGGAAAGTCGAAACAAGAGGGGGATGGTGAGGTTCAGGAGATGATTGATATTGCAGATTTTGCGGTAGGCCAATCTCGGATGCTATATGGCAAAACCATGCATTCTGAACGTCATCAGCATCGTATGTATGAACAGTGGCATCCTTATGGCATCGTAGGGGTGATATCAGCGTTTAATTTTCCAGTAGCGGTATGGGCTTGGAACGCATTTATCTCTGCCATTTGTGGGAATGTGACCATCTGGAAGCCCTCTTCTAAAACGCCTCTTTGTGCGATTGCGGTACACCATATTTGTAGTCAGATCCTTAAACAAAATCACTGTCCTGATATCTTTAGTGTGATTATTCCTTCTTCAAATCTGATTTCTGATTTACTGGTGAATGATTCACGCATTCCCCTGATTTCATTTACTGGCTCAACTGCTGTAGGTAAAGGCGTCGCTACCAAAGTTGCCTCACGTCTTGGACGAGCCATTTTGGAGTTAGGTGGGAACAACGCTGTCATTTTGGATGAGTCGGCTGATTTACAATTAGCGATACCTGCCATTTTATTTGGTGCAATAGGTACTGCAGGACAGCGTTGTACATCTACAAGACGATTATTGATTCATCAATCAATTTATCAAGAAGTCAATGCCTCACTAAAACATGC
>JAKBCM010000050.1 GCA_021807845.1 Pseudomonadota bacterium | reverse complement strand
GTACCTATATACAGCATGTAAACAGGTCGGACCACATGACTCATCATCAGGCTGAGTATTGATCTTAATGTCCATATTAAACCCCCTATTTTATATCATCCACAAACATGTCTTTTGTCTTGTGCTGACATCGCTCCAACAGTACAACAGCCAACTGTACTTTATTATTACAACCCAATTTTTTTTTCATTGAGGACAAGTGATCCTCAATGGTTCTTCTTGATAAACCAAGAATACTCGCCGTTTCCTTTGCGGTTTTTCCACATAAAAGCCAGCTTCCACATTCCATTTCTCGAGGAGTTAATAAATCATCGTCTATTATCATTATAGCTCGTCCAATTGATTAGAGTGTGTCATCAATTAGTATTTTCGGCCGAAAACCGAGCTAATTTGCGCCTCGAAAAACTAATTGATGACACACCCTAACAGGCCATCCATTTATTTTCTGATTATCTTTCAAGGTAATGTTTAAATGCCCGATGGTCAAGACCGCGGTTGTGTTTACACAAAAACTTCAGCCAAAGGATCTTCAAACAAAAGTTCTTCTTCTGGAAGAGAACTTTTTGAATTGCTTCGGCGAAATAATCTCGGATCAGCTGAAGATACTCGAGCATTGACAGGGCTTAGAGGGGATGTGCGATGGTAACTTGCCGGTCGAATCAAGGGACTTGTTTGTATCGCGTTTTCTTGTTCCTCTTCCTCATCTTGAACCGCTGAAAATACCTCTACTGCATGTGTTTCTAAATGGGTACCATCTGATGATTCTATCGCCCCTTCTGTATGCGCTTTTGCTCTTTGTTGTCTAAGCGCTTCAACTAAAAACGTATTAAGATTGAAAGAATCATAGAATTTCATCAGATGTGATGGAAGCAACGTGAGTTCCAAGCTCGATCTGACATGTTCCTCAAAACCAAGATTTTCAGTGAATTTTTCACCATAATTCGCTTTTAGGTGCTCAATTAATTCGTCCACCTTACTTGCGGGGATATTAAGAGCAATAACATCTTCAGAGATATCGACACCATCAGCAATCACCTGGTTTATATTTTCTTCAACTTGAGCCAAATTAGGACAGCGATGAAAGGCCTCCTTAAAGTAACCAACCACCATTTCCTGTATATTGGCATCAATATGTTCTAAAGTTAAAGGCTCAAAAAGAGGATGATCTCGTAATGACTGAAATACTCGTCGTTTTAAGCCGATCAAGCAAGAAGGTTTATCCGCCTCGCCATCATCATATTCTTCTGTAACCAGCTCGCCCCTACTGTCTCTTTGATAGTGACCATTGACCATGACTGGTCTCGTTTTGTCCCAATTATGGCTACGAGCAAGCATTGCAAATTCCTTGATAAATAAATTTTTTCTTTGCAACACTGTATAACCTTCGGAGCCTATGGCTGACTCATCGCACAAGGCAACCCAAAATAAAGTGATCATGGGTAGGTAAAGATCGTAATCTGCCCAGCGCAACCTGGAATTTCTAGGATCGACTATCACATATTCAGCGTCACTGTGCATCCATAAATTTGGTTTTGAAAAATAACGGTGAGCTGAGTGATCTGGGTGAGCATAATAAGCTCTCAGTGCTCGGTTTCTTTCTTCATCACTAAGCCTCAAACTTTCGAATGCTTCAAACGTGAATGGCAAAGAGCAGGGACGACCATCATCTAGAGTGATGGTCGCGGGGTGTGCAAGATAACGCGTATTTAATTCAGCCATGAGTTGTTCAAGAACAACGTCTTCTCCCCCAGCATCGACTACTTTATCACCACAGTGCCTTCTTAATAAACGAACTTGGGACTCTTCTTCAGGTGTGAGTGCTACCATGGCATTTTCGCGGTTGGTAACCATATCCCTGATATCCAAACTGGATTGACCACTATAATAGTTATTTTCAATCGCTATGCGGCGAACCTCAGGAAAAGCAAGCAACCGAGATACCACCGTGCGATTTTGTTGACTCAAAGCCAGTTGTAGTAACTCATTCGGACGTCCCGGCGTGATCTCTTCATGCAAAAGAGAGACAACCCTTGGGATCCTAAGTAGAAAGGCTATTTGTTCTTCATAATTAACGGTATTTCGTCGAATGAAATATCGCAACATATAAAATAGAATTCTGGCTTCTTCCAAATCCACATCAAAAATGCCCTGAGTATGGATGTCTGCAAATTTGGATGCTCTTCTTTCAAGATCCGTGAATGTAATACAAATAAAATCAAAAACAGAACGATTACCACGATGATATTCTTGCCATTCGGCTCTTTCAAGAATCGAAGGGACTTGCAGTAGTCGATGGATGATGTCTTTATGACCCGAGCTCACAGCACAGCGATAAATAAAATTGTCCTGTTCTGTGATGGATTGAAGCACTGATGGAAATAATAAAAGTGTGTTAAGAACCAGGGGTTGATGATGACGAACGGCGATTTCAAGAGCATAGTTTTGAGTAGATATCATGCGTTCTTGTATCAGCTCAAATTGCAAAAACTCACTCACGATTTCCACATATCCACCACCGACTGCATCAATAAACGCCTGCCAGCCTCGAGTAGCCAGAGTTTCACGAATGGGATCAAGCGCTAATAATGTTTTGACGACCCGAGTATGTCCAAATTTTGCAGCGCGACACAGTGCTTCATTATTAAATCGTGCAGCTAATGCTCTCACACCTTCTAATTCTAATAGCCTATCAACGATGAGCTCTTGCCCATATTCACACGCCACGGCCAGACAATCGTATATCAGATGCAGAGGGTAACCTCGAAGATCGAGGAAGGGTAACATTTCATTTAACACATCTAAATGACCTTCTTGTGCAATCAGGTGGAGCGCTTCATATTGGCGAGCATGCATGTTTTGCACCACTTGGGGATATCTTAATAGATATTTAACCGTGTCTGCATGCCCATGAGCCACTGCTCCTCGGAAAGCAGCATTGTGATCATCTATGATATGATCGCTTACTTCCTGATACTCTAATAATCGCTTCACAACGGGTAAATGACCATTTTTTGCCGCCTCATATAAGGCATTATTGTTGCAGATGGCAATGTGACGAACCACTGACCTATACCTCAATAACGCCTCTACCACAGGCAAATGACCATATTTACAGGCTTCGCGCAGTGCGCGGTTATCGTCATCTGTGACGCGGATCAATTCATCATCGTTTTGTAAAAGAAATCGAACCAAATGAACATCACCATTTTTAGCCGCATGACCGAGTACGGAATTGTGATGAGCTGTCACCTGTCTTCTCACATCAGGAAGTTCTAATAAGCAAAAAGCCACGGCACTATGATTTTTTTTGACGGCCTCTCTCAAGATACCATTCTTAAGGATGGCTGCGTTTCTTCTGACCAAATCAATGTTCAGTAATTCTTTCACAACATCTAAATGACCATTGATTGCTGCAACATGGAGGATGCCATTTCCACCTTCATGAGCGACTCTCTTCACAGAAGCTATCTGTAACAATTGACAAACAATACCCAATTGTCCATTTTTAGCGGCCATATGAAGGAGACTATAACCATCTATGTCAACCTCTTTCAAAACTTTTGGAATCGTCAATAGATCTTCAACGATATTCCCAAGCCCCATCTTAACTGCATGATATAGAGCACCATTCTTATAGGCATGTGCGCGGCCTCGAACCCACGGGACTTGCAATAATAATTGAGCAGAGGCTTCGCGACCATGTTCTAACGCTTTGCGAAGAGCAAGATTAAAATCAGATGCTGCAGCATTATAGACAGCCCTTATTTGTAACAAACGTTGAACCAGTCGTGAGTCAACCTGTTCTGCGGCTTTTTGTAAAATAGTGTTGTTAGTAAGACATACAAAATGAGACACTCCTGGTTCCATAAGCAACCGATCCAGAATATCAAAATGCCCGGCTGATGCTGCGATTTTTACCGCTAGACTCTCCTCTGTTGCCAAATGGTTTCGCACATCTTGGAATTGTAAAAATAAGTTCACAACTTCTGTATGACCTAGTTCGATGGCGAGATTGAAAGGGCGGCTATTTTGTTGGATTATGATTTGACGAACCGTAGGATAGTCAAGCATACGTTCTACTATCGCAACATTGCCACTTTGGACAGCTAAGGAAAGATAATACTCTCCATTTCTGATCATTTCTGATTGAATCACATCAAGATCTAAAAAAACATTGACTATCTCATCATGCCCATTTCTGACGGCCAAGGCAAAAGCTTTGGTATTTCCTGCTCCAATATGCCGTTTTACTTCAGGAATCATCAATAGCGTTTTCACTAATTGAGCATGACCATTTTCAGAAGCCTTTTGTAGACATTCATTATCACAAGCATCTGCTTGCTCTTGAACTTCAGAAAAAATCAATAAATTACTAAAAATGTCTGGATGACCCACACTTGAGGCTAACCGTAATAATATATTATCATCAGCTGTAATTTCATTTTGGATCTCGGGATATTGCAGCAACGTATTAAATAATTCCAAATTTTGATTGAGAATGGCCGCTCGAATAACGAAGTTTTTATGTGCTGAGACTCGTTTTATCACTTCATCAAAACGTAAAAACAGCATGACAATGGCCATGTCGCCTTTTATAGCAGCCAGACGAAGAGCTAAATTGTTATCTGTTTCAGGAGGGGTACATCCCAGAGAGAGAAGATATCGAACATGTTCTCTTTTGCCTAATATCGCGCAAATACTTAATGCATTCAGGCATTTTTCAGGGATTAAATCACAACTAAAAATATTTGAATATCGTAAGTTCCTGCTTGCCTCTTCTTGAAAGAAGGCGAAGTCTTCTGGTGTGCTTGCTTTTAAAAACTGATCTAGAGCTCTATAAGATTGAAACTTTTGCGCATTCAATAAATATTCTATCATAGCCAGTCCCTGTTCCATCAGAGTAAATTTCAGGTTAGTCTTGCCATTGCAGAACATCAATCCGTAAAATTACGGGATTTTATCCGAATCGCTTAAAGCGACGATGACAAAGCAACAATGATACCATAGGGTTTCATTGTTATTATTTCTGGGTGTGATATGTCATTAGTTGTCAATATCATTGGCGCAGGGAGATTAGGTCAAACGATCGGGCGTTTGCTGGTCAAACATCATCTTGCAAAGATAGCGGGAGTGCGCAACAGAAGTTTAGAGAGTTCGATGGCAGCCATTCAATGGATTGGCGATGGGCAATATTTTTCTAACTCACAACCCCTCCCGCTTGCAGATATCATTTTCATTACGACACCAGACGATCATATTTGTGAAACAAGCATTGAGATTTGTCGTTCTGAAAAAATAAAACAGGGAAGTATTTTTATTCACTGTAGTGGGGTACTCACTTCAGATATCATGTCAGCGGCCAAAAGAAAAGGCGCTTTGGTGGCTAGTGTTCACCCAATGGGAAGCTTTTCTGCTGGGGATACTTCTGTCGAACAGTATGCTGGAACCTATTGTGCGATGGAAGGAGATATTGACGCACTACAATTGATAGAACCCCTTTTCCAGTCCATGGGCTTTATCACACACAAAATAGCAAAAGAAAAAAAATCACTTTATCATGCTGCTGGTGTATTTGTTTCAAACTACTTGGTTACTCTTGCCGAAAATGCCTTCCATTGTTTGTGTGATGCTGGAGTAGAGGAAAAAATCGCTCTAAATATGATGGTAAGTCTGATGAAAGGAACGATTTCAAATATTGAAACATCTTCGTCGCCCAAAGAAGTACTGACAGGCCCCATAAATAGAGGCGATCTATCCACCATCAAAACACATGTCTCGTGCTTTTCCGATGATAAACAAAGAGCTTTATATAGAGCATTGGGAAAGGCAACCATCGCGTTAACCTCTCATGATCAATCGACAAAAGAGCGGTTAGAAACAGCAATGGATGTAAAATCTGTGTGATTCTTCCCTTTATGGCCAAGGTTGGATATGATCGTTATTTTTTCAAACAATAGAATGACGATGTACACCAACAATGCCCTGATTCTTA
Source organism: Pseudomonadota bacterium (assembly GCA_021807845.1). The sequence goes on along the minus strand of JAKBCM010000050.1, from coordinate 2,979 downwards.
CCGATGGATTTCTTGATCAACTACAAAGCAAAACAGCCCATGGCCTGATATTCGGTGCAAGTCGATATCATATTGTAGGTGTCATTGATAAACAGCATGCGGATAAAGATGCTGGCATGGTTGTCATGGGTGTTGACAAGCAAATACCTGTATTTGCCTCAATGAGCGATGCATTACAGCGCTTAGAACGAGTGCCTGATTATTGCGTCATTGGGGTAGCCCCTGTGGGTGGCGCCTTATCTGAAACACTGATAAAGACCATTCTTGCAGCCATTGACGCAAAAATAAACATTGTAAGCGGCTTACATAGTTTGTTGTGTGACCATCCCCTCATCGCATTAAGAGCCAAAGAAAAAGGGGTTCGTCTCATCGATATCCGTAAGCCAAAGCCCGCGCATGAACTACCGATGTGGACTGGAAAAATTGGTGCGGTCAAGACACCAAGAATCACCGTGATTGGAATGGACTGTGCTATTGGCAAACGCACTACAGCAGGAATGCTCAAAGAATTATGCCAAGCGCATGGGATAAAAGCTGAGATGATTTACACAGGCCAAACGGGTTGGTTACAAAATATGTCTTATGGATTCATCCTCGATTCAACGCTCAATGATTTTGTAGCAGGAGAAGTGGAACATGCTATTTTAACGTGTGTCGCAGAGGCCAATCCGGAATTGATTTTCATCGAAGGACAATCTGCTTTAAGAAATCCAGCTGGCCCTTGTGGCGCTGAACTTCTCTGTTCAGCAGGAGCCCAATATGCTATTTTGCAGCATAGCCCAGGGCGCATGTATTATACTTGTGATACCACTCATACCTATAAAATTCCAGATATCACTGATGAGATCGCGTTAGTTAAGTATTATGGCGCCAGCGTCATTGCCATCACTTTAAATAGCTATGGAATAGACAAAGACGAGCTCCCCAAAATAAAGCAAGAACTTCAGCAAAAAACAAAACTACCTGTATTATGTCCGCGTGAAGAGGGAGTAAATACCTTACTACCGATATTAAAAAACATCATTTTATCTGAGGACTCCCATGAAAATCACTCATATTGAAGTAGGTAGCAAAGATTTTAAACTGGTGAAACCTTATAGAATAGCAAATATCACCATCGATAAAGTATCGAACTGTTTTGTGACCCTTTCCTTAGAAAATGGCGTGACGGGATTTGGTACTGGTGCACCTATTGACTTTGTCACTGGTGAGAACATGACATCCTGTCTGAATGCTTTAGATCAGTCGCATTTGTCTTGGTTGCTCAATCAGTCTATATACAGCTTACCTGCCCTAACAAAGACCTTGCAAACAAAATTAGGATCTTCTCCTGCTGCAAGAGCCGCCCTGGATATAGCGCTTTATGATGCTTATGGAAAACTCTGCAAGATCCCCTTAGTTGATGTTCTAGGACGTGCTCATCGTACCTTACCAACATCAATCACCGTTGGCATCAAAAACATTGATGACTCCATCAGAGAATCGCTTGAATATGTGGCTCAAGGCTTTCAAATTATTAAAATAAAACTCGGCGAAGATGTCGATAAAGACATTGAAATGGTTCATGTTTTAAGCGAGCGCTTGCCGAAGGAAATCAAGCTTCGTGTCGATATGAACCAAGGTTATGGGTTAGAACAACTTCTCAAGTTTGTAAATAAAACAAATGAGCTAGATATTGAGTTGATTGAGCAGCCCTTTGCTCGTCACGCTAATCAAGACTTGCAACAACTGCCTTTGGCCATCAGAAATATCATCGCGGCCGATGAAAGCTTAATTTCAGTAGACGATGGTTTTGGTCTGATAGCACCCCACAAACTTTGCAACATATTCAACATCAAACTGATGAAATGTGGAGGGATAACGCCCGCCCTTCAATTGGCCAATTTAGCACAATGGGCAGAGGTTGATCTCATGTGGGGATGTATGGATGAAAGCATCATCGGTATTTCAGCAGCACTTCATACCGCCTTAGCTTGCCCTAAAACCAAATACTTAGATTTGGATGGTAGTTTTGATATTGCAAAAGACATAGTAAAAGGCGGCTTTATTTTAGAAAAGGGCATGCTGAGCACCACAGACCAACCTGGATTAGGTGTTGAACTGATATAAAAGCATCTCAGGAGTCAATGCCTCTTTTTCCTGTTGATTGAACAGTGCTTTAATCCGTCCTTGTTGCATCAAGATGATTTTATTTCCATAGTTCAATGCATCGACCAGACGATGGGTAATCATCACCACAGTTAGTTGGTATTTCTTGACCAACTTATCAGTTAAAGCCAAAATCATTTCGGTGGCAATGGGATCTAGAGCTGCTGTGTGTTCATCGAGTAATAATATTTTTGGAGGCTTAAGGGTTGCAATCAACAACTGAATAGCCTGTCGTTGTCCGCCTGATAATAACCCCATGGGTTGATAAAGCACGTTTTCAAGGCCCATTCCTAAATCCGATAACAGCTCTTGGAACAGTTGCCTGGCTTTTCGCCCTAAAGCCTTTTTTAAGTTTTTTGGCTGCCCACGCATCCATCCCAAAGCCATATTTTCTTCTACTGTTAACGCTGCACAAGTGCCATCTTGTGGGTTTTGAAACACTTGGCCTATCCATTCTGCGCGTGCTTCAACAGATAAAGAAGTCATTTTCTTGCCATCGAGAATGACTTCTCCTTCGTCTGGGATAATAAGCCCTGCAATGAGATTTAATAATGTGGACTTACCTGCGCCATTATGACCTAACACATGCATAAAATCGCCCGAATCAAGCGTTAAGTTTAAGCCATCTATGACCTTTTTCTTTAAAGTCATCTGTTGATTGAACGATACGGAAATATTTTCTAAATGGAGCATGAGAGATTTCTCCTCGATTTTTTAGATAAAACCAGTGTCACAAGAACCAATGCTGTGGTCATTAAATGAATGTCACTGACACGAATGCCTGTTGCAGAAACATTCAGTGCTATCGTTATCACCAAGCGATAAATCAGT
>JAKBCM010000049.1 GCA_021807845.1 Pseudomonadota bacterium | reverse complement strand
TACTTGGGAAAAATCACCCGTACAGTATTGCCATTAGAACCAGAAACGTTGCCTGCGAACTTAAATGAATCTCCGATGCAGTCCTCTTACCTTAGGCAGCCATAACAACTCGTTTGGTTTTTCGCCAGTTTAGAAGCATTGAGGATAATATTCCCGCTAGTAATCCCCAGAAGGCTGGGGCAATGCCAAATAGCGTAAAACCAGATGCTGATACAAGAATGGTAATGAGAGCAGGCTCCCTGTCCTTTTCATCATCCAAAGCAACCTTTAAACTATTTGCAATGGTACTCAGTAAAGCAAGTCCTGCAATGGCTAAAATCAACTCATTTGGAAATGCAAAAAATAAGGTCACTATCGTTGCCCCAAATGTGCCGATAAACAACCAACAAAGACCAGCAAACACAGTAGATTTGAAGCGATTTTCAGGATTTTGGTCTGCTTCTTTGCTGGTGCAAATCGCGGCTGTCAGGGCAGCTAAACAAATGGAATAGCAACCAAAAGGTGCGAATAGAAAATTTATGATCCCAGTGCATGTCATGAGAGGAGAAATAGGTGGATGATAGCCAGACGAATTGAGTACAGCGACGCCAGGAATATTTTGTGAGGTCATAGTGACAATAAATAGAGGGAGCCCGACACTTATTAAAGCGGATAAAGAAAATACTGGGAAAGTAAATATGGGAGTAGCTAGCTTAAATTGAAATGAATCAATATGAAATAAGCCTTGTAGTTCAGCAAATAAGACGCCAATCAACAAGACAAAAATAATGACATATCTAGGAAAGATTCTTTTTCCTATGAGATAAGTGATGAGCATAGCACCTATCAAGACAAACTGTTGTTGCATAGCAGTAAAAATATTCATGCCAAATCGAATGAGAATACCTGCTAGCATCGCTGTGGTTAGTGCACGCGGAATATGGGTAGTGATTCTTTCAAAAATGCCTGTTACGCCAGTTAAAACAACCAAGCTTGAGGCAAACAAAAATGCACCAATAGCCTCAGGCATGGTGTATCCTGCCAAGCTGCTTGCCAGTAAGGCAGCACCTGGTGTCGACCAACCGGTTAGAATAGGCACACGATAATATAATGAAAACCCAATGCACGTGGCAGCTAAGCTCGAACCTAGGGCAAAAAGCCATGAGCTGATTTCTTGTGGTGTTGCTCCAAGAGATGTGGCTGCTTCAAAAATAAGGACTGCGGAACTAGTAAAACCAACTATTACCGCAATAAACCCCGCCGTCATGTTGGCAAATGAAAAATATTTAAACATAGTCGGGCCTCGCCAATCAGATGAACATTCAGTTGATTTAGGGTGTGCTGACAATTGCCCTAGATTCGGCGGCAATTCTATCATCTTATTGTGCAAATTGCGTGGAAATTTTAATGAAATTATCATGTCTATCTTTGCTAATTAAGCCCATTTCAAGCGCCTTAATTAATGCGCAGCCCATCGTGTCTTTGTGGTTGCAATCGCGAAATTTGCATTGTGATAAATAGGGTCTGAATTCAAGATAACCCATAGCAATGGCTCTATCTGGCATATGCCAAAGTCCAAACTCACGAACACCTGGGGAATCAATCAATGCACCGCCAGTAGGTATGTGATACAGGATAGAGCTGCTTGTTGTGTGCTTGCCTAATGCAGTGCGCACCGAGATATCTTCTGTTTGGATGTTTGTAACGGTTGGCAAAATGCTGCTGATTAGGGAAGATTTTCCCACACCAGATTGACCCACAAACACGCTGGTTTCGTGATCCAAGATATGTTTTAGAGATGTATCGCCGCAGGTATCTTTCACGCTAGTCATTATAATGGCATATCCTAAAGGTTCATATTGCTCAATTAATCGTGCTTTGACGTGTTCACAGGGTAAATCAATTTTATTGAGGACAATACACGCTTTTAGGTTTAAATATTCTGCCATGACTAAGTAACTATCAAGTAAAGGCCAAGAGATTTCAGGTTTTGCTGCAATGACTATCATGATTTGGCTGATGTTTGCCGCAACAGGTTTGATTTGCCCACGCTGATCAGGACGCCCAAGCACGGATTGACGTGGATAGCGGCTTAGTATAACTCCTTGTTTAGGAGACAGTGCTTGCCAAACAATGCGATCACCTGCGACGAGAGAGTCAATATTTGGTCGTATCGAGCATTGAATGCGGCTAGCGTCTTCAGACTCTATCAAGGCATGACGACTGAATCGCGTGATGACGAGTCCTTCTTTGGTTGATGAATGTTCATCTATTCCTGCGGATTGGCGATATCGCAGTTGTTTTTTTTCAACTCGTGCCGATTGTTGAATGTTGAGCCGTCTTTTACTCATGCTGAATCAGTACCTTAGAATCCAATTTTGTTCAAAGTGCAATAGAAGAGGTATACTCCCTATTGTAGAATAATTGATTTTGAGTATGGAGATGAATAAAAGTCAATGAAAGTATACTTGGTTGGGGGGGCTGTTCGTGATCAATTGCTGGGATATCCAGTTAAAGAACGCGATTGGGTGGTGGTGGGTGCAACCTCTCAGGAAATGCTTGCGTTAAAGTATCAGCAGGTTGGGCGAGACTTTCCAGTGTTTTTGCACCCTATCACTCATGAAGAATATGCATTGGCTAGAACGGAACGGAAGATAGGGCCAGGTTATCTTGGATTTCATTGTGATTTTAATCCAGAGGTCACTTTGGAGGAAGATCTGGCAAGACGAGATTTGACCATCAATGCCATGGCTTTAGATGAGGATAAAAAACTTATTGATCCTTATCATGGTCAAGATGATCTCCATGCTAAATTATTACGTCATGTTTCTAGTGCTTTTGTGGAGGATCCAGTTAGAGTTTTGCGTGTTGCGCGGTTTGCCGCACGTTACCATCATTTGGGATTTAAGCTTGCTGATGAAACACGCCTTCTGATGTACAAAATGAGCAAAAGTGGTGAATTAGAGGCTCTGGTTGCTGAGCGTGTTTGGCAAGAGTGGCAACGGAGTCTTCAAGAAAGAAATCCGGAGGTATTCATCAGCACCTTAAGATCATGTGGTGCTTTACAAGAGATCCTCCCAGAGATAGATGCCTTATTTGGAGTTCCTAATACACCCAAATATCATCCGGAAATCGATAGTGGAGTTCATACGCTTATGGTGCTTGGTATGGCAGTCAAGCTCTCATCTGATCCCATGATTCGGTTTGCAGCCCTGATGCATGATTTGGGTAAAGCATTAACTCCCATGTCGATATGGCCAAGCCATCATTGTCATGAAGAAAGAGGTTTAGATGTTATTTTAAAGGTTTGTCAACGTTACAAAGTTCCAAATGACTACCGACAATTGGCTTTAATGGCTTGTCGGTTTCATTTAAAAATTCATCGCTTGAATGAGATGAAAGCAAGTACAATTGTCGGTGTGTTAGAAGCAACAGATGCATTTCGTCGGGGACAATTGTTTGAAAAATTATTGTTGATTTGTGAGTCTGATGCCCGAGGGATAGGTAAAACAGAGATCAACTATCCAGTCGCCAATATTTGGCGTCATTTATTAGCTGAATGTGGAAAAATCAATGCCAAAAGTTTGGTTGCAGACGGTTATGAAGGGGAAGCAATTAAGCAAGGTTTGCATCAATTGAGAGTTAAATGTGTTCAGCAGATCATAGGTGAAAAATGAAACATAAAGAGAATTTAATTTGGATAGATATGGAAATGACAGGTTTATTGCCTGACAAAGATCGTATCCTTGAGATAGCAACAGTGGTGACAGATGCGCATTTGAATATCTTAGCACAAGGCCCAGTCTTTGCGATTTATCAAGATGAAGCGCGTATTTTGGCCATGGATGAATGGAATACAAAACAGCATCATGAATCCGGTTTGATCAAGCGTGTTCAGGATACGGGCGTTACTGAAGCACATGCTGAGAAGGCTACCATTAAATTTCTGGAGCAGTATGTTGGCAAAGGTCAATCTCCGATGTGTGGCAATAGTATATGCTTAGATAGACGCTTTTTATGCAATTATATGCCTGATCTGGCAGCATTTTTTCATTATCGTAACTTGGATGTGAGTACGTTAAAAGAATTAGTCATTCGTTGGCGACCAAAATTGATGAGTGCTCTTGTGAAGCAATCCAAACATTTGGCATTAGATGATATTAAAGATTCGATAGACGAGCTTATTTATTATCGCCAACATTTTATTAACATGGGACCGGAGGTATAAACCATGGTTGAACGTGAACAGTTAGTATTACCACGGGGTGCGGATAAATTGTTATTACATTCCTGTTGTGCGCCTTGTTCTGGTGAAGTGATGGAAGCATTGTTGGCATCAAATATCAATTTTACCCTATTTTTTTATAATCCAAATATACACCCAGTACAAGAATATGAGTTGAGGAAAGAAGAAAATGTTTTGTTTGCCCAAAAACATCATATTCCTTTCATTGATTGCGATTATGATAAAGATCAATGGTTTTTACGGATCAAAGGATTAGAGTGGGAACCTGAACGCGGAGCTCGATGTACGGTTTGTTTCGACATGCGTTTTGAACGAACGGCACTTTATGCCCATGAGCATGGATTTCCTGTGATCACGAGTTCACTTGGTATATCGCGCTGGAAAGACATGAATCAAATCAATGCATCAGGTACACGAGCTGCGAGCCGATATCCGGAGATGGAATACTGGACTTATAATTGGCGCAAAAATGGTGGGGCAGAAAGAATGTATCAGATTGCAAAACGAGAAAATTTTTATAAGCAAGAATATTGTGGTTGTGTCTATTCGTTACGTGATACCAATGAATGGCGTAAACAAAATCAACGTGAGAGGATTAAAATCGGGTGCAACTTTTATAGTGAACAATCAAGCCCAGAACAATAGCAAAAAAGGATATTTTTATGGCCGGATCTCATCACCACGATGACCATGGACATCATCACCATGGTCATGCACATTCCCATGCGCTTCAGTTTAACCGATCATTTTTTATTGCCATTGTTGCCAATGGCTTATTTGTTGTCAGTCAAATTGTTTTTGCTTGTCTTGCCCATTCAACCAGTTTGCTTGCTGATGCCATTCACAATGCCGGTGATGTCTTAAGTTTAGCGCTTGCATGGCTAGGGTCGCGATTATTGCAGAAATTACCCACTGAAGTGACAACCTATGGCATGAAAAAAACATCTATCTTAGCTGCCTTAGCCAATGGGATTTTATTGGTTTTTACTTGTGGCATCATTGCCAGTGAGGCTATGTATAAAATCATCGAGCCTTCCTTTGTGAACTCAACTTATGTGATGATTGTTGCAAGCATTGGAATAGTGGTGAATGGTACTACGGCCTTATTGTTTTTGCATGGAAGAGAAGACTTAAATATACGCGCCGCTTTTTTACATTTGATGTATGATGCTGTTATTTCAATGGGGGTTGTGATTGCAGCAGCCCTTATTTATTGGACAGGTTGCCAATGGATTGATCCCTTGGTTGGGTTAATGATTGCTTTTATCATTCTCAAAGGGACTTGGGCTTTGTTCAAAGACAGTTTCAGATTAATTGTGGATGGTGTTCCACGAGGGATTGTCTTGTGGAAGGTGCGTGAATTGCTCAGTAGTCAAGAAGGGGTACAAGGTGTTCATGACTTACATGTTTGGGCCTTGAGTACCCAAGAAAATGCACTCTCTGTGCATTTATGGATGCCTACTCATCCCTTGAGTGATGAAGCACGCCATGAGCTTGGTCGCAGATTACGAGACGAGCATCACATTCACCATACCACCATTCAGGTTGAACGCATCGAGGGGTATTGTGAAGATACTTGCACGGAGTATCTTTGAACCTATAAATTTGGCAGTTGAATACCTAGTTAGCCAATTCTAGGCCCTGACGATATGCCGCACAGGCTCCATTGTGATCATTGAGTTGCTCAAGTAATTTTCCGAGGGCCATATAAGCTTTTGGCGAGGCGCCAAATTCAATGCTTTGTTCAAAATAGTGTTTTGCTTTGCCCCATAAATGGTTATTTTGACTGAGGCGCCCAAGACATAGAAATAAGGCAGCACAATGGGGTTGTTCTTTGAGTCTAGATTTTGCAAAATTTAATTGGTCTGGGCTGCTGTTGATTTGGCCATAAATGTCTATCAATTCTTCACTAAATTGTTTATTCAACGCACGTCGTAAGAGGGTTTCAGCTTCTTTGATATGTTTTTTTTCTAATAAGTAGTGGCAGTAGGCAGAAATCAAAGCGACATCCTGATGTAAATTTTTTGGCAATTTGTTCATGAAGTTAGTCAAGAGAGCGGGATCATCTTGTTTGATAAGATCGAGTAACACTTGTAAATACCCTTGATGTTGTAACCGGTTGTATCTCTCTAAAGACACCACTTTTTTACGCTTTAACTCAGGCAACAGGGCAATCAATTGTGGCCAATCTTTTACTTCTTCATACAAGCGCATGAGCAATTTCAAGACATAGGGGTGATGTGGTGCTAGATCTTGTAAATGTCGCAAAGTCGCTAAAGCTTGCTCCCATTGATGGTTTGCAAGCTGCAATTGTGCTTGTGTCAATTCAACTGCAATTTTTGCTTCTGGCATGGATTGCTGAGCTTCACGTAGATAGTCATCGCGTAGTTGATTATCGCCCATTTCTTGCGCAGCACGTGCTGCTGTTAGATAGTTGAGAAGAGGTGTATCCGTATCTGGTAGCGCTTTGATGAGATGGTTTTTGGCTTCTAACCAATGTCCCTCACTGAATTCAATCAAACCTTGCCGAGTTTTGGCTTGAGCATTTTGAAGCCTACGTTTTAAGAGCCAGCTTTTGAAAGAAGTAGGAATAGCTGCTATCCAATTAATCAATGATAACAGCAAGTGAAGCAGGATAAAGATCAAAGCCAAACCAATGATAGCTACCCATAAGGTTGTTTCAATGGTCCAATGATTGATTGCAATTAAAAAATAACCAGGATCTTGATGAAGTTGTATTCCTAACCACACCGATGTCAGAAGTAGAAAGAAAATAAATATGATTCGAATCATGATGCATGTTCTCCCTTCAGAGTAGATTCCTGTTTTGTTGTTTCAATCAAGTGATTGAGAAGAGCCAGTGATTGATCAAACGAGGGTCTTTGTTGGATGAGATGAATATGCTGTAGCGTATTCAATTGATTGATAAGCATGATAGTCACCGGTGCTTTTGGATCAAAAGAACGATTGATATTTTGAATGGCATCCGCTAATGATAATTGGTAAATAGGATCGCTATTTTGCAAGACAGCCCACTGTGCCTCAGCTAAGTTTAACCGAATCTCTTCACGAAGCATGGCTTCGTCATTCTTTGAAGGGATAGGTAACACTTCTTGAGCGTGATGTCGCACTATCACTAATTTTTCTAAGAGTTGGATACTGGATGCTAGTTTATCATGCCAAGGTGAGGGGGTTGATTGAGTGTCTGGATGAGGATCTTTGAATAACTCTTGAACGGGTTTGAGAGGAAGTGTATTCAAATGAGAGCGTAAAGCATCTAACTGGCTGAGTATTCCTGCTCTATCGATTTTAGGGATAGATTCTATATCTGCGATGTTTTTGGCGAGCTGTTGTCTCAAGGTTAAAGCATCTTCTTCATGAAAGTTGACTAATAAGGTATCTGCAGAATGGAGTAGTGCTGCTGTGGTTTCCAGATCATCGCCCCAATGAGCATTGATTTCGGCAAGCTCTAAATAGTACCGTACGTTGAATAAAATAATATCACTCTCTTGATACGAATTGGGATGTACGTTTGATTGTAGTTGTTGGTAAACCGAATTTATCTTATTTTGTAGTTGATTTTTCGATTGATTCAAAGCATGTATTGTGGCATCCAATTCTTTTTTTTCATTCATTTGATGCTGTTTGAATCGCGTCATTTGTGCTTTGATTCTCAGAGATTGTTGTTTTGTGCTTTGTCGGAGATCGATGCATATTTTTAATGTATATAGGGTTAGGCCAATTGCAATCAGTGCTAATGCCAGCGCAATCGTATGTTTTGAGTTGCGGCGTGTTGGTTGGGGCAAATGGGTCTTATGATTTTCTTTTCCTTTGGTGCGGTTTGTTTCTGATGAATGTTGAAGAGCGATAGTTGATTTTGTGTCAGAGCTGGTTGTCATGTCTGGATCCTTTTCAGATGCTGTGCATATTGGAGCAGTGTGTCTATTAATTTATCATATTGACTCACTAAAACGGTATTGATGCCTAGCGCATAGGCTTCATGCGCTAAACGTTCACTGATCACCACACAAGGTTTACTGCAAAGCCAAGAAGTTTTAACTTCTCCAAATAATACAAACAAGTGGTGCATCGCTTGCAGGCTTGTAAATAGTATAATATCGACCAGGTCATCATGCCACAGTGAATCGATGAGTTCTTGTTCGATACAGGGTAAAACTCGACGATAGACATCGACTGAAAAGAGTATCGCCTGTTTTTTGAACAAGGTATGTTCAATCTCTTGTTTCCCATTTACGCCCTTTACCAATAAGATCTTTTTATTGCTTACTTGTTGTAAGCTTTCAAGTGCTAAGAGATGCTCACTATCAGCGATTTTGGGGACCTCATCTAGACGAACGTTGTATTTGGACAGCATGTTGCCCGTGGCTTTACCAATAGCGATGTTTTGGATGGAGCTTGGCCATGCTAGGCCATGGTTTCTTAAGGATTCAAAAAAATACGAAACAGCATTGGCACTGATAAAAATGGCAATATCAATCTCGACAAAGTTTGGCAACTGGTTTAACCAAGTATCAGGGGTTGGTTCAATTGAGAGAGCAGGTAGTGCGATAGATACGCCACCTGAGGAGAGAATGTCTTCTTGCAACTGCAGATTTTGACCTAGTGGGCGAGTATTTAAAATACGTAAACCATTTAAGTTCATATGGAGCTACTGTTTAGTAGCGCAAGAGCCCCGCCGTCCAGAAGTGCTTGTGCACATTTTTCTGCTATATTCATGGCGTCTTCTAGGGGGCCTTGTTGGCTATTACTCAAAATGATTTTACCATCCAAGGTGGCTACTTTTGCACGGATGAGTAACTCTTTGTTCTGTACAGTTGGGGTACAATACACGGCAAGAGGCACATGACAATTGCCGCCAAGTAGCTCATTGACTCGTCTCTCGCTTTTGATACACAAGGCTGAAAGAGGGTCATTGAGTGGTGTGATATATTTGATGATTTCTTCATCTTCTAATCGACATTCGATCCCTAGTGCTCCTTGGCCACAAGCAGGTAGCATCATTTCTTCGCTAAAAATCTCTCGAATCATATGTCCTAAAGACATGCGCTCCAGACCTGCTACAGCTAAAATGATGGCGTCATATTCACCGGATTCTAAGATCG
>JAKBCM010000048.1 GCA_021807845.1 Pseudomonadota bacterium | reverse complement strand
TAACGATAAAGCTTTGCTGCACTTGAGCGGCAGGATTGTAAGTTCCATCCCCACTTTGGTTTGCATTAATCACACAAGTCCCTGTGGCAATAAATGACACCACACCACACCACTGGTCATGGTACAAACGCTGCTGCTCGCATTATCCACACTCAAACTCACTGTTAAACCTGAGGATGAGGTGGCTGTTGGTGTATAGGTGGCACCTCCCACTGTTGCATTCGAGGGGGCTGTACTCGTAAAGGTTATCGTTTGATTTTCTTTAACCGTAAAGCTTTGCTGCACTTGAGCAGCAGGATTGTAATTCCCATCCCCACTTTGGTTTGCATTAATCACACAAGTCCCTGTGGCAATAAATGACACCACACCACTGGTCATGGTACAAACGCTGTTGCTCGCATTATCCACACTCAAGCTCACTGTTAAACCCGAGGATGAGGTGGCTGTCGGTGTATAGGTGGCACCTCCCACCGCGGCATTCGAGGGGGCTGTACTCGTAAAAGTTATCGTTTGATTTCCTTTATTCACATTCAAAGTAAATGGTTGTACAGCATTAGGCAATGCGCCATTTTGGGCTATGATCGTCAGATCATAGGTGCCGGAATTAGTAGGAACTCCCGCAATTGTTGCGGTTCCATTGTGATTATCTGTAAATGTAACGCCGCTCGGTAATGCTCCCTCTTCAGATAAAGTAGGAACGGGTATGCCTATTGCTGTGACTATAAACTGACTTTGTTCATTATAAGTGAATTGTGTGTTGTTCGCGGAAGTGATACTTGGAGCTTGATTTGTCGTTGACTTCACCACGCCATAAACGGTCTTTTGATCACTAACCTCACCAATTAAGATATATCCCGAAGCTAAGCTCTGATTCCCTAAAGCCTGTATATTATTGCCAGAAGGTTGGGGCGTATATATGTACCCTGGGGTATTTATTTTTAATCCGACATAGAAGTAAGTCTGATTAGGTATCGTGGTATTGATAGCAAGATCACTCTTCTCAGTGGTCAATTTTTGACAACTTAGCGGGTATTGGCCATTGATCGTTAAACACAGGTTATAACTGACTGTTTCTGGAAGTGCTGCGCCACTAGTTGCAACCTTAAATAAAGCACCTGCCCCTGAAAATGCATCCACATGTAAAACAATAAAATTCAGTATCACACCATATAAAATTCGTTTTAACATACTACTCCCTAATTTAAGAAGGTGTTTAGGGCGTGTCATCAATTAGTATTTTCGGCCGAAAACCGAGCTAATTTGCGCAAGTTTCAGCTTGAGTTCGTTAAATAGGGCTGGCTATTCGCCTCATTCAAGCTAAAGATTGCGCAAATTATCTCAATTTTCACCTCGAAAAACTAATTGATGACACGTATATGGACTCATCCGTTTTTGCAAGTAATTAGCGAGTGAAAAGTGAAGTATTTGCATACGTATATCCGGCTATTCATGAGCATTTTTATCTACTCGAGCCTTGATGATATTCGCACTCTGTCTCCTTATCGCCCTAACGAGCCATGATGCTCAGTGTGTCGGCAGGTATTTACAGAGTAGATTTTACCATTTTCACATCAGCTGATGTTGCAAAACTGCGGTAAGTCATATCTTCTATTAACTACATTGTTTTTAAATTTTTAGGCACATAACTCAAGATGATCAACATATTTATCATCATAAGCCATAATAGCCCACATATGGCGCGCATTTTTATTAGCTACGGCCACAGCAGCTTTATTAAATCCTCGCTCTTTATGAATACGATTTACCCATGAGCTTAAATAATCTGTTTTCTTATTGGAATTCTTCACAACTGCTCGACCACCATGTATAAGAAGACTGCGAATATAACGATCTCCTCGTTTACTAATCGACATTAAGCAGTGCTTGCCGCCGCTCGAGTGCTCCTTAGGAACTAATCCGAGAAAAGCAGCAAAATGGCGGCCATTTTTAAAATTTGTCGGACACCCCATTGTCGCAAATACGATACTGGCTATCATGGGACCAACGCCAGATAACTTCATTAACCGCTCACATATTGGGTTATGCTTACAAAAAAGCTCAATTTTTTGAGTGTATTTGTTAATCTCTTCATCAAGTTCCAGAAGTTTTTTATGACAACTCGCCAGAATTTCTCTCATTCCATACGTTAACTCATTTTCTTCATCCTCTAGAAATAAGGGGACTTGCTTTCTAACTTGAGATATTCCTATAGTTAAAAATATTCCTGATTCACGTAAATAACCTCTTATCCGATTAGCAAGTGCCGTCCTATCGTGTACTAAGCTTTCTCGGTATCGATGCAACATTTGTATTTCTTGTTGTTCAACTGTTTTTATTGGAACTGTCGGCATCCCATCTTGTTGTGATGCAATAACAATTGCTCGAGCATCGTTTTTATCATTTTTGTTTCCTTGAACAAATGGTTTCACATGTTGTGGACTGATTTGTGATACCTCATGTCCCATAGACATAAATTTACGCGACCAATAATTTGAGCTACCGCAAGCCTCCATGACGATTTTGCATGGCGGCAAATTAACAATGATTTTTGGCAAAGACGAACGATTTACCTTCTTGTTAAATATCTTTTTTCCATGCTCATTAACAGCATGTAATTGAAACACATCTTTTGCCAAATCTATCCCTAATACGGTAACATTGTTCATGGGCTCTCCTTTTCTTTTTTAGTTTCTGACGAAACCATTTTGGCTCATCTAGTAGCCGTTTAAAAGAGAGGATGAGTCCATATCATTGCCCTAATAAACCGTCTTTGCGAGCGTTAGCTAAGCAAACCAGCTCACCATATTCAATTGAATATCGTTCTAGATTCACTTCGTTTGCAAAGACGATATTTCCGAACTTATTTTTAAAATAGGCTAAAGTCGAGAGTGAGGCGTTTCTTTTTTAAATAGATCTCTTTAATTGACAGATCCGCTCGTATGCGTCATTGATTCTGTCTTCAGAAATCTCACCACTGTCCACTTTTTCTTTAATCATGTGAATGATTTCTTTAGGATCTTGCTCAATATCAACAAGTTGATTTCCAAAAATGAGCATATCAGCGCCTGCATTAATGGATAAGGTCACGGCTTCAGCTAACCCATAATGATCAGCTATCGCTTTCATTTGCATATCGTCGGTGACAATCACTCCATCAAAGTTAAGCTGATGACGTAACAGATCCGTAAGTATCACTCGAGATAGGGTAGCAGGTAGTCCTGTGGCATCTAACTTGCGGTTTACAATGTGAGCGGACATTATCATGCCGCAATGGTTTTTTTCTTGTAACAATTGTTGATAAGGTAGCAACTCTTCATCATGCCAGGTATCAGTCACATCGACAAAACCAAGATGAGAGTCTGAAGTGGAACTGCCATGACCTGGAAAATGTTTGTAGGCACATTGGACTTTATGAGAGACATATTGCTTTGAAAATATCTCTGCATCTTGAGCCACTTTGAGAGGATCGGCTGAAAAACTGCGTTCCAATTTTCCAATAATCGGGTTGTTGGGATTGACATCCACATCTAATACGGGAGCAAAATTCAAATTAAATCCAGAAAACTGTAATGTATTTGCCATTGTATTGGCTTCTATATTGACGTTATCTAGAGGCAATTCTCCTATTTGTTTTTGCGACATCGTTCTAGGAAATCCGTACTCTTCCTTTAATCGGTTGACCTTTCCGCCTTCATAATCTACAGCAATGATCAAAGGTAAAGGTTCACGTTGATGTAGATGATTTGCATGCTGAGTGATTTGTTGTAATTGATCATTTAACAGTTTGACTTGTTGTGGATTGGCAATATTCTTATCAAATTGCTTGGTTCTAGCATTGTAATCGAATAGAATAACACCACCTAAATTAAGATCTTCAATGGCTTTAACAATAGGCGCATCTGCAGTCACTGATTTTCCTTCGAATCCAATGATCAACATTTGTCCTATTTTTTCCTCTAAGCTCAGAGGATTGGCGAAAGACACATGACTAAAGACGGTTAAAAGGATAGATAATAAAACAATTAATATACGCATGTAAGCCCAATAAAGCACAAATAAAAGTCTTAAAGAACACTAAATGGACAGTTAGTATATCGAGATCCTATCCGTAATGCAAGCAGAAGGTTCAATGCTTGCCCTTTCTAGGTTGATTTACCATGACATTTATCAATTCTCTCATCACAGCTCGGGCATTGTTGCAGCAAGGAAAAATCATTGCCTACCCCACTGAGACGGTGTATGGTTTAGGCTGTGATCCGTTCAATCAACAAGCGGTGCAGAGGCTTTTAGCCTTGAAGCAACGCGAGGTGAGCAAAGGCTTGATTCTTTTGATTGCTGATTGGTCTCAGTTAGCGCCCCTCATCCAACCGATAGCGGAACCATTATTAGATGCTGTAAGGCAGACTTGGCCTGGCCCTGTGACTTGGATTTTTCCTAAATCTGACATTATCCCTGATTGGGTAAGTGGTCAACATGATGGTATTGCCATTCGCATGAGTGCGCACCCGATTGCGGGTAAAATTTGTTTAGATGGCCCCATTGTTTCCACAAGTGCTAACATCAGCGGTCATTCATCAGCGATTGATGTGGCATCATTGTGTGCCCAGTTTCCTCATGGGATAGATGCTGTTTTAGAAGGACAATTGGGTACAGATGGACCCCATACCGCTATTTATGATGTACAAAGTGGTCAGCGTTTACGGTAATATAATGATTATTTTTTATACGATAATTAAGGTTTTCTTAAGCTAATATCTATACAATGAGAAGACGAGGTATCTTGGGTATAGATCAACCTCATATCGATAGTCATGAAGGAAAAAAATGATTCAAAAAAAACAGGTGTTGACGATTTTTAGTCTCACCATGATCACGGTGGGTTCAGTTGACAGTATTCGTAATTTACCAGCGACTGCTTTGTTTGGTAGTCAACTCATTGCTTTTTTTATTTTAGGCGCAATATTTTTTCTCATCCCTACGGCACTGGTTTCAGCAGAGCTTGCTTCAGGTTGGCCAAAACAAGGGGGTGTGTATATATGGGTCAAAGAAGCATTTGGTAAAAAGGTCGGTTTTTTGGCGATATGGTTACAGTGGATTGAAAATGTGATTTGGTATCCCACCATTTTGTCATTTGTTGCAGGAACGATAGGGTATCTCATTGATCCAGCATTGGCTAAAAACCCTTATTTTTTATGGATAGTGATTGTGAGTTCATTTTGGGCGGTCACTTTTTTAAACATGCGTGGTATGCGTTCATCTGCGTTATTTAGCATTATATGTACCATTTCTGGGTTATTATTGCCGATGTCGTTGATTATTGGGTTAGGTGTTCTTTGGATCATGGTAGGCAATCTGATTCAAGTTCAATTTGACCTTCATAGCATTTTGCCTCACTGGCAGGATCGATCGATGTGGGTTTCATTGACAGCCATCATTTTATCTTTTTGTGGTATCGAGATTGCTACAGTCCACGCTAATGATGTTGAAAATCCACAACGGGCTTTTCCACGAGCACTGATTTATTCTGTGGGTATTATTTTAAGCACCTTGATTTTAGGTTCTTTAGCCATCGCTGTTGTATTACCGCAACAAGATATTAATTTGGTGGCTGGGATCATGCAGGCTTTTGATGCTTTTTTTGCCCGTTATCATTTGAATTGGATGATGACAGTCGTTGCTGTGATGCTAGTCATGGGAGGACTTGGAGGGGTGAGTAATTGGATTATTGCACCGACCAAAGGATTATTAGTTGCAGCAGTTGATGGGAATTTGCCCCCGATATTTCAACAAACAAATCAACAGGGAGCGCCAGTTGTGATGCTAGTCGCTCAGGCTACAATTGTGACCATTCTTTCAAGCTTATTTTTATTCATGCCTAGTGTGAATGGCTCTTATTGGCTATTAACAGCGCTTGCTGCACAATTATATATGTTGATGTATTTGTTGATGTTTATTGCTGCTATCAAATTACGATTTCAAGCTCCAAAGCATGAACGTCCTTTTCGTATTCCTGGGGGGTTGTTTGGGATGCTCATTGTTGCAGGGATTGGAATGCTTGGGGTCTTGACGACCTTAGTGGTTAGTTTTTTACCTCCAGATGGTATCGACATAGGAAGTGTAGGACGCTATGAATGCACTTTGATTGTAGGTTTGTTATTGATGTGTTCGCCACCTTTTGTGATGAGTTGGTTAGAAAAAACGCCTTCAATGCCTGAAAAAATTGCCACACTTGGGTAAGCTCAAGTCAGCAATTCCTCACTATTGCATATGATCCTCTGATGGTTTGGATGACTCAATAGGATTTGCGATAAAGAAAGTACTAAGATACTGAAAGGCAAAATGCAGAATATGTCTATCGGAAATTTCAAAATACCGAGCCCACCAAACGATCCCAAAAAAGAAATCATCAATAAAGAAGCCATGTAAAAAATAAACCAATACAAGGCGATTGAGCAGGAGAAAAAAGATTTTCGATGATATAAAAGACAAATCACCAGACCTATCAAAAGGGCTACGTCAAGTTTCCACAGAATGGTGAGTCCGCACCAATACAACATTAAATTGCAAAAATAAAAAGCAATATATGAAAGGAACAAGGCCCCAGAGAGTTTAAAAGGTCTGGCCGTATCAGGTTGTAATTTGCGCATGCCCAAAAGACAAATAGGACCGATTCCATAAGAAAGAATGCTTGCCGAAGATAAAAAGGCAACCAGCTTTTGCCAGCCTGGAAAAGGCATGAAAGATAAAATACCAACAGCAAAATTAGCATAAAGCGTGAGGTAGGGAATTTGATGACGATTTGTTTTTAGAAAAAATTTAGGGAGATGATTATTTAAGGCCATGCCATAAACGATACGTGAGGTTGCTGCTGTATAGACAAGCGTTGTACCAAAAGGGGAGAAAGCTGCATCAAACATGAGGAGTGTTGCAATCAGTCCAAGCCCAAGTAGCAAGGTCAAGCCCACTAAAGGACCGCTATCACCTGGATAATGTAATGCTTGCCATCCATGAGTCAAATACATGCTGGGGATGGCTGCAATAAAACTAAACTGTAATAAGAAGTAGATGAGAAACCCAATGAAGACTGCGCCTAATATAGCAATTGGAATATTTTTTTGTGGATCTTTGACTTCACCTGCGAGCATGAGGCCATTCTGAAATCCAGTGAATGCAAATGCAATTCCTCCAGCAGAGAGAGCGGTAAATATTTCTATCCAACTGGCTTTATCAGACAAATGAATGTTGATATTAGACCATGATGGAGCAGTATGAAGAAAGCCAATGATAGCAAGACTTGGTAAAATAAATTTGATGATACTGGTATATTTATTACATTCAGCAAGTAATTTAATCCCATAAGAGTTCAAGATCACCACAAAAAACATAATGATGATAGCAGCCACGTATCCCACATGTGAAAGCGTGAGTGTTGCCGTATCATTCTGCACAAGAATAGGAAAAAAGTGACTGGAATATTGAAGGATGGCTTGAATTTCAATCGGCGTCATCACCACATAAGATAACCAGGATGTGAAAGCAAATAAAAATCCAACTTCGAGACCATGTGTATAGGTAGGATAATTAGACATACCACCTGAAACTGGAAACATGGCTCCCAATTCACACAGCGGTAATGCGATAAACAACATAAAGATGGCAGCAATGATCCAACTGATTAAAGCATTGCTCCCTGCCATTTGGGCGCTGATAAAAGGACTGAATAACCATCCTGAACCAATCATACCACCAGCTGAAACAACAAGAATATTAACGGTTGATATGTCACGTCTTAGCTTGTCGCCATGCATCATTTCGTTGCAGCCAGATAAGGTGCAGGAAGGACTCTACCTGGTGCTGCTGCTGATGTATTGATCCATTGGATTTCAACACGGCGATTAAACGCACTACCATGGATCCAATGATTATCGGCAATATCATGTTTATCTCGATAACCTTCTGCATTGAGTCGTTGGGCAGAAATACCATTGGCCCATAAAAAAGAAAGCATGGTTTCAGCTCGACCTTGTGACAACATTTTTTTATGGTAACGAGAGCCTATCTCATCTGTAAATGCTGCGACATAGATAGGGCTATTAGGATAATAACTGAGAAGTCTTACAATATTGTTTAAGCCAGGGAAACAGATATCATTTAATTTAGGGCTATTAAAGTTGAAATACTCGTCAGTGGGTACCAGAAGCGTCATGGTATCACCATAGACATAATACTCGATATGCTGTGAGCGCAATTGTTTAATCAAGGCTTGTTGATTATTGTGATAAAAAGCAACACCTGCACCGGCGACTCCGCCAATGAGAGCTCCTGCAGGAGCGACCCCACCCAGAGATCCAATCGCAGCTCCGGCCCCTGCTCCAATAGCAGTTGTCGCGATCCCTTCTTTTAATGTTCGAGGCTCTGGGCGAAAATTATTAAAAGGGGGATGAAAACAGCCACTTAAGCAGAAAACAACCAGGCTCATGCATAGACGCCTTCTCGCCAAGATCCTGACCAACATCTTCACTCCTTTCGTTTTTCAATTTTACCATTATTAAGCATCCATGATAATTTCGCAATGAAGACTTAGAGTGTCTATTATTTTTACAATATTTTGGGGCTTAGTGGCATGCCAGCCATCAGATCTTGGGCTCTTCTAAAGGTTAGTGTAATCGTATATTGAGTCAAGCTTGCATCTCTTAAATGCTCCAATATCCCAGGGTTGTTGGGTAATCTGATTTCTGGATATCTGATTGGTTTTAGTGAGACCGAGGGAGTGGAATGTAAGAGATCAAATCGCTTTGCTCCTAAGTATCCTATCGTATAGATACTCCCATTTTGAGTTAAAACTTCATTAGTAGGAGGCGGATAAGGAATCCTCGCTGAATGGATATCATATTCGTTCATGATCTTCTTGCCTTTGCTGTCATCCCAGATCCCTAATGAAGCGTTATTTCCTAAAGTGAATACGATAATGGGGTAACGATGAGAAGATCTGCTTTCTGAAATATCTTTATGGGGTGGGATAAATAATCCATTCAAATATATGTTCCCTATGACCGCATCATAATGCGTCATGTCTATTTTGATGTGTTTTTGGATTTCATCAATAATAGGTTGTAGTGTTTTAACCGGAGGTAAATCGTTGCCATGCTGGTCTTTATGAGAGTATGCATAGACTTTTTGGTTATCAAATTGATCAATGTCGACCATTGTGCTTTTATCCATGGGGCAGATATTTGTATTCTCTGGGATGATTCGTCCCCACCTGAGTCCATAGTGAAACATAGGGTTGGCATTTTTATATAAGACCTCAATCAGAGCTTGCTTTTCTATTTGGGCTTTTAGAAGATGGATAAAAAATCTGGTCTTTTCTTTGCTTATATTCGTTTCAGCTAAAATAACACCATATTCTTTTGAGATGATTTGATATGGATTCATAAGGGCATTTCATGGATGTC
>JAKBCM010000047.1 GCA_021807845.1 Pseudomonadota bacterium | reverse complement strand
AATAGGATCTATTTCTGCCACACAAACCGTCGCTCCTTGTCCTCTTAAGGCTTGCGCACATCCTTTACCCACATCACCATAACCAAGGATCAAAGCAAGCTTACCCGCTACCATCACATCAGTTGCACGTTTTAACCCATCCAATAAAGATTCGCGACAACCATATAAATTATCAAACTTTGACTTTGTCACCGCATCATTCACGTTGATAGCAGGCATTTTTAGTTGACCTTTTTTGGCCATTTCATACAGTCTGGCCACTCCTGTGGTGGTTTCCTCTGAAACCCCTTTGATTGATTGCAGCAATTTTGGGTACTTTTCATGAATGATTTGGGTCAGATCGCCACCATCATCTAGTAACAAATTGGGTGTCCAACCATTTGGACCATGCACGGTTTGTTCAACACACCACCAATATTCTTCTTCTGTTTCTCCTTTCCAGGCAAAAACAGGGATCCCTTGGGCAGCAATCGCTGCAGCCGCATGATCTTGAGTTGAATAAATATTACAAGAAGACCACCTTACTTCAGCACCCAATGCAATGAGCGTTTCTATCAATACCGCTGTTTGAATGGTCATATGCAAACAGCCCGCTATGCGCGCACCTTGTAAGGGTTTTGTTTTACCAAACTCTTGTCGAAGTGCCATCAGTCCTGGCATTTCGGTTTCAGCGATGGCTATTTCTTTCTTTCCCCAGGACGCAAGTGAACTATCTTTTATCTTATGGTCCATTCCTTTGTTCACTTCTTTGGTTGATATCATTACCT
Source organism: Pseudomonadota bacterium (assembly GCA_021807845.1). The sequence continues at coordinate 8,756 of JAKBCM010000047.1, read as the reverse complement.
TTGACTCCTAAACAGTTGGATCTACAGTGCTTTTTGCAACTGAGCGACTTTATCTAAACGCTCCCAGGGAAAATCATCACGACCATAATGGCCATAAGTCGCCGTTTTTTGATAAATGGGACGCAATAAATCATGGTGATTGATAATGCCTTGTGGCGTTAGATCAAAATGCGTATGAATCAAATCAATGATGGTGGCATTGGATAGATGCCCAGTCCCAAAAGTTTCTACAAAAATAGAAGTGGGCTCGGCAACCCCAATCGCATAAGAGACTTGAATTTCACATTTATCAGCAATCCCTGCGGCGACGATGTTTTTAGCCACATGTCTTGCGGCATAGGCAGCAGAACGATCTACTTTGGATGGATCTTTACCCGAAAAACATCCTCCCCCATGTCTTGCCATACCACCATAGGTATCAACAATAATTTTACGACCCGTTAAACCACAGTCCCCTAAAGGCCCACCAATCACGAACCGTCCAGTTGGATTGATGAAGTATCTGGTTTGCGCCAACAGCCAATCCTTTGGAAGAATTGGTTTGATGATCTCTTCTCTGACCGCTTCAACCAAATCTTTATGACTCACGCTGGGCGCATGTTGGGTCGAAAACACAACCGTATCCACTGAAACGGGTTTTCCCTCTTGGTAATTTAAAGTCAATTGACACTTAGCATCGGGTCTTAACCAAGACAACTTACCGGTTTTACGTAACTCTGCTTGGCGCTCCATCAGACGGTGCGCATAAGCAATGGGTGCCGGCATAAACACATCTGTCTCACGACTGGCATACCCAAACATCAAGCCTTGATCACCTGCCCCCAATTGCTTGGTTTGTTGATTATCAACCCCTTGAGCAATATCAGTCGATTGTTTACCAATGGCTGACAATACAGCACATGACTCCCAATCAAATCCCATTTCCGAACTACTATAACCAATGTCTTTGATGACTCTTCGGGTGATTTCTTCAACATCAACCCACGCGCTCGTGGTGATCTCTCCACCAACCAACACCATCCCTGTTTTCACAAATGTCTCACAAGCGACTCGTGCTCTAGAATCTTGAGCGATGATAGCATCTAAAATCGCATCTGAAATTTGATCAGCAATCTTGTCTGGATGTCCTTCTGACACAGATTCAGAAGTAAATACATGTGAAGATTTCATGTGGCTTAAACTCCTTGTTTTTTTAATTTTTTTTTGCATTCGTCATCATTCCAATGAATTCAGAAAAAATACCTAGTAAATCATGAGGTCCTGGGCTCGCTTCTGGATGTCCTTGGAAACCAAATGCTGGCTTTTCTCTATGCCTAATCCCTTGCAAACTTCCATCAAATAATGAGCGATGAGTGGCCTCTATGTGGGCGGGCAGGGTGTTCTCATCAATGGCAAAGCCATGATTTTGACTCGTGATAAATACTCTTTTTTTATCATTCAATTCTATCACCGGATGATTGGCTCCATGATGGCCAAACTTCATTTTTAATGATTTCGCACCAAAGGCCAGTCCCAATATCTGAAATCCTAAGCAAATACCAAATAAGGGAACTCCTTTTTTTACAAATTCCTGAGTGGCTAAAATAGCATAATCACATGCCAGAGGATCACCGGGACCATTAGAGAGAAAAACACCATCAGGATTCAGCGCCATCACGGTACTGACAGACGTATCTGCGGGGACAATAGTTAAATGACAACCCAAATCGTGTAAAATTCGCAAGATAGTGTGCTTGACACCAAAATCATAAACGACCACATGAAATTGCAAAGGTTTAGAGCCTTTGCCCCATGCACCTCGCCCTTCATGCCAGCGCTCAATGGTTTGTCTCGTCACAACACGAGCCAAATCAGTCCCTGAAAGACCAGCAAACTCTTTTGCCAAAGCACGAACTTTATTCACTTGGTTGACATTGGTACTGACACAGGCGCCCATCGCTCCTTCTTCGCGCAAACGAAGGGTCAGTTGCCGCGTATCGATTCCAGCTATGGCCACCACACCTTGCTTTTTTAGCCAATCAGGCAACGAAAGTGTTGAGCGGTAGTTACTCGGGACAGCCACGCAATCATGCATCACCACCCCTTTTGCCCAAACCCTAGAGGATTCCATATCATCAGGGTTACAACCGGTATTACCGACATGAGCCGCCGTCAGCGTGATAATTTGATGTGCGTAAGAAGGGTCACTCAACATTTCTTGATAACCCGTCATAGCGGTATTAAACACCAGCTCACCCACCCCATCACCCTGAGCGCCAACAGATAGACCTTCGAAAACAGTTCCATCAGCAAGGACCAAGATTGCAGGTTTAGTATTCATCAAAAAGCTCGATATAATGGCTAGTGCTCTAAATTCGGATTTGATTGTAACGCATATTCAGAAAAATGACATACCCACTCAAATATTCGGCAGATTCAACTGCCGAATTTAGGTTAAAATTTCATGTCTTCAAAAAATTTTTTTACACCATCAAACCATGAACTATACTTTGGCGAGTGTTTGCTTTTGCCACGTTCTAAAGACTCTTGCAATTGGGTTAACAGATCTTTTTGTTCACGCGACAAGTGAACAGGCGTTTCTAAAACCACTTTGCATAACAAATCTCCGGCAGCATACCCTCGTACAGATTTTATCCCTTTACCTCTCAAACGAAATGATTTGCCTGTTTGAGTTTCAGGTGGGATTTTCAGCGTGACGCGACCTTCAAGTGTCGGCACTTCAATAGAACCACCTAAAGCTGCTGTGATAAAACTAATGGGAACTTCACAGTGTAAATCGCTATCATGACGTTCAAAAATAGCATGTGGTTTCACTGAAATTTGAACATATAAATCACCAGAGGATCCGCCATGAATACCAGCCTCACCTTCACCACTTAAACGAACTCTGTCTCCATTATCAACACCCGCTGGAATTTTAACAGTCAAGTTTTTAGTCTCACGCACCCGACCTTGACCATGGCAATTTGTACAAGCTTCAGCAATCACTCTCCCTTCACCATGACAGCTGGGACATGTTTGCTGGATAGAAAAAAATCCCTGTTGAATACGAACTTGTCCCATTCCATCACAGGTTTCGCAAGTCTTTGGACTAGTCCCTTTTTTTGCACCAGACCCTTCACAGCTTTTACAAACGGTATGTCTCGGAACTGAAATGTCAACTTGTTTACCGCGGGCAGCCTCTTCTAGGGTCAATTGCAAATTATATTGCAAATCAGCGCCATGTTGGCCTCGTGATTGACGTTGCTGCCGACGACCGCCAGAAAAAATATTCTCAAAAATATCTTCAAAAACATCACCAAATCCGCCAAAACCACCAGCGCCACCTCCCATAGGGCCGTCAACGCCAGCGTGGCCAAATTGATCGTATGCTGCTCTTTTTTTCTGATCAGACAGCACCGCATACGCTTTTTGTATTTCTTTAAATTTTTCTTCAGAGGCCTTATCGTTTGGATTACGATCAGGATGATGCTTCATCGCTAACTTTCGATAAGCCTTTTTAATTTCAGCTTCATCAGCATTACGGCTGACGCCAAGAAGCTCATAATAATCATGCTGCATTGGATGCTCACAGTACAATTGCCAAGATTGGCATTTCAGATCAATAAAAATAGCGAGTCATTCCCGTGAAGGCGAGGCCCCATTTTTGTATAGACAATAAGCCTTTCCAAAATGAGAATCTCGCCCTCTGGGGAATGACTGCTTCAAAAAACTCTAGTTCTTATCATCCTTCACTTCTTCAAACTCAGCATCAACCACCCCTTCTTCAGCGGGTTTTTTGTCTTTTGGAGGCTCGGTTTGCTCGCCTGAGGCTTGTTGTCCTTCAGCTGATTTTTTCGCATAAATCCGCTCGGCCATTTTAGCAGAAGCATCGGTTAGTACGCTTAATTTACTTTCTATCTGAGCTTTTTCATTGCTTTTCACAGCGTCTTTCAACTCTTGAATGGCTGATTCTATGCCTTTTTTCTCATCATCAGATAATTCATTTTCCAAATCTTTTAATGATTTTTCACTGCTATGAATCAAGCTATCCGCTTGGTTTCGGATCTCAACCAACTCTTTGAATTTCTTATCTTCGTCAGCATGTGATTTTGCATCTTTCACCATTGCTTCTACTTCTTCATCACTCAAGCCACTAGATGCCTTAATCACGATAGATTGAGCTTTACCGGTTGCCTTGTCTTTGGCAGACACATTCAAAATACCATTCGCATCAATGTCAAAAGTCACTTCAATTTGCGGCACACCACGAGGAGCTGCCGGAATATCTGATAAATCAAAACGACCCAATGATTTGTTGGCTGATGCTTGCTCACGTTCACCCTGCAATACATGCACAGTCACCGCTGTTTGACTATCATCTGCTGTAGAGAAGACTTGATTTGCTTTGGTAGGAATTGTGGTATTTTTTTCAATCAACTTCGTCATGACACCACCCAATGTTTCGATTCCTAGAGAAAGAGGCGTCACATCAAGCAACAGAATATCTTTCACATCTCCCGATAATACAGCACCTTGAATCGCAGCGCCCACCGCAACGGCTTCATCGGGATTCACATCTTTACGTGGCTCTTTACCAAAGAACTCTTCTACTACTTTTTGTACCATAGGCATTCGTGTCTGACCGCCTACCAAAATGACCTCATTGATTTGGCTGATGCTTAAACCTGCGTCTTTGAGCGCTATTTTGCATGGTTCAACCGTACGCTCAACCAATTTTTCTACGAGTGATTCCAATTTTGCACGCGTCAATTTGATATTTAAGTGTTTTGGTCCTGAGGCATCGGCAGTGATATAAGGCAGATTCACATCGGTTTGTTGCGCAGAAGACAACTCAATTTTAGCTTTTTCAGCGGCCTCTTTCAGACGTTGTAAAGCAAGCGGATCGTTGTGTAAATCAATTCCTGAATCTTTTTTGAACTCAGATGCCAGATATTCAATAAGAGCCAAATCAAAATCTTCACCCCCTAGGAAAGTATCACCATTGGTGGCTAATACTTCAAACTGGTGTTCACCATCCACCTCAGCAATTTCAATAATGGAAATATCAAATGTTCCACCGCCCAAATCATAGACCGCAATAACAGAATCACCGCGCTTTTTATCCATCCCATAAGCCAAAGCCGCAGCAGTAGGCTCGTTAATGATCCGTTTCACTTCAAGTCCTGCAATGCGCCCAGCATCTTTTGTGGCTTGTCTTTGGGAGTCATTAAAGTATGCAGGAACGGTAATCACGGCTTCTTTCACCTCTTCACCGAGATAATCTTCAGCTGTCTTTTTCATTTTACGCAACACTTCAGCTGAAATTTGCGGGGGAGCCTTGTCATCTTTATTCACATTCACCCACGCATCACCATTATCTGCTTTAATGATCTTGTAGGGCACCATCTTAATGTCTTTTTGTACTATTTGATCATCAAAGCGACGACCTATCAGGCGCTTAATCGCAAACAAGGTATTGTTAGGATTGGTGACAGCTTGTCGTTTAGCGGCTTGGCCAACGAGAATTTCTCCGTCACTCGTATAGGCAACAATGGATGGGGTAGTACGTTGTCCTTCATTATTTTCAATGACACGAACCTTGTCTCCTTCCATCACTGCTACGCAGGAGTTCGTTGTACCTAAGTCAATTCCGATCATTTTAGCCATGTTAGCATTCACTCCAATTCAGTTGGTCAATATTCAATAATATACATATGGGGATTTAAATATTAATTTCAAGGGATCACTTGTGAAACAAAAAAGCCCTCTAATTTTGCTTGGTCTTTGCAACAATCACCCTTGCTGGCCTAATCACGCGATCATTCAATTTGTATCCTTTCTGAAACACTGTTAATACCGTGTTATCTGAAGCATCTGGCGCTTCTTGAATAGACATCGCTTCATGTTGTTGCGGATCAAATACCTCTCCCAGAGGATCCAATTGCTGAACGTCAAATTTTAACAACACATCAAGGAATAGCTTCATGGTTAATTCAAGCCCTTCATGCATAGCAGCATCACCATGTTTTTCTGCCAATTGCAGCGCTTGTTCCATACTATCCACCACTGGAATCAATGATTGAATCATTTTTTCAAGCCCATAACGATGCGCGTTTGAAACTTCACGCTCCGCACGGCGTCGAACATTTTCTAATTCAGCCACTGCACGGACAGATTTTTCCCAATTTTCATGCGCTTTTTGTTCAGCTAAGGTCAGCTTTTCTTCTAGAGCAAGGTAAGAGGGATGATCTAAAGCCGCGCTACTGGCGTCTAACTCATCCTCATCGTCAAAATGCTCTTCAAGCTCGGGATTGTCAAAAGTTTCATTTTCTTCTTTGAATTTCTTCCAATCTTTTTCAGTTTTTTTGCTCATTCAAGATACTCCAAAATATGATTCCTAATAATGGGGCTTGTTCTATGAAAATCAAGGGCAGAAACCAGACTTTTTATTCTGTTTTTTATTTACACAAATCTCTGCAAAAAGAGTATAATGACCTATTGAACAAACCTGTATGCATCTTTTAGCATACCGCATTGTCCAAATTTCAATATAAAAGGTCTCTCATGAAAAGATGGTCACCCACTTCCTGGTTACAATATTCATATGAACAGGCTGCCAAATATCCTGATGAACAAAAATTGACCCAGGTTTTGGAACAGTTAAGTCAACTTCCCCCGCTCGTCACCAGTGGCGAAATCAAACATCTGAAAAAAGAAATTGCGCGCGCGGGTCGAGGAGAGGCTTTTATTTTGCAAGGTGGCGATTGTGCTGAATCGTTCAAAGATTGTCGATCTGATATCATCACCAACAAACTGAAGATCCTCTTACAAATGAGTCTCGTATTATTGCATGGGATGCATAAACCCATCATTCGGGTCGGACGGATAGCCGGTCAATATGCAAAACCCCGCTCCAGTGATGATGAAACCATCAATGGCGTTACTCTCCCTAGCTACCGAGGAGACTTGGTTAATTTACCTGAATTTAATCTATCCTCAAGACAACCCAATCCCAAACTACTACTCCAAGGCTACAGTTGCGCAGCCATGACTCTTAATTTTATTCGCGCTTTGTTAGACGGGGGATTTGCTGATCTCCATCATCCACAACGATGGGATCTACGTTTTGTTGAACATTCAGCACAAGCGGATGAATATCACTCCATTGTACGATCAATCGCTGATTCACTAGACTTTCTTGAGTCAATCGATGGTATTCGTCATAGCAATTTAAATAAAGTGGACTTTTTTACTTCACATGAAGCACTACATCTTCATTATGAACAAGCCTTAACTCGTCAATTGCATGATGGAAACTGGTATGATCTGTCAACCCATCTTCCGTGGATTGGGATGCGCACTGCAAAAATAAATAGCGCACATCTTGAGTTTTTAAGTGGTATTCAAAACCCTATAGGTATCAAAGTTGGTCCTAGCGCCACCAAAGATTGGTTGATAGAGATCTTGGAAAAGGTGAATCCAGAACGAGAAGAAGGTCGAGTGCTCTTGATCAGTCGACTCGGAGCAAAAGATATCGCAAATCTCCTGCCCCCTCTCATTGAAACTGTAAAAGAGACCAACATCCCTGTCACTTGGTCATGTGATCCCATGCATGGCAATACTGAAACCACTGTGGATGGCATAAAAACCAGGCATTTTGACAATATTTTAAGTGAACTTCGCCAAGCTGTAACCATTCACCGCGAAATGGGTAGCTTTTTAGGTGGGGTACATTTCGAATTAACAGGCGATAATGTCACGGAATGCATCGGCGGTGCCCGAGGGCTTACCGCTAAAGATTTGAAAAACGCCTATCATAGCTTGGTTGATCCTCGTTTAAATTATGAGCAATCTTTAGAAATGGCTATTCAATTAAGCCGGCAATTTAAATGATCTTGAATAAGAGGATAGATCTCAACCCGGGTTACGCTCTGCTACACCCGGGCTACATTTGGGATTATAGACCTACCCAGCGGACGAATTCACTGGTTGATTTGACGGTTACTGAGGGCCTGGTATCAAAATAGAGCGTGAAACTTTTTGGTACGACAGCCTCTGACAAGGCATCGTTAGGTTTCACTTCTTTCAATTGACTGAACGGTACAATTTTCATTTCCGTTTCATAGTAACCCCGCACCATTTTAATCGCAGGGATCACAAACTGAATCGTATTTAAAACATCACTCCCTTGATCCTTGGACGGATTTGGAGCACTTAAAGCCAAGGTTTTGATTTCAGAGTTGGTCAATACAATATACTCTTCATGATTAATTTGTCGACGAAGCATACGACCTAAAGGAGGTTTCGTCTGAAAAATTCGCTTATAATTGTCAGCAGACATCGTAACAACTGGTTCATATTCATCATGTCTGTTATTTCTATTAAGATCCACAAATAGAATATCATCCCGCTTATCATTCTCTTCGACAATAGGTATTGTATTATCCACCACCAAAGGAACTTTTTCTTGTGCTATGGGTTCTGAAGCGTTTCGACAATTTTGAAATTTTGATTTTGCAAACCAGTCATCACTCGGATAATACACGACAAACAATGAGTTATTTTTGATGGTATTGATGATGGTAGACGATAAACTTGGAGGAAGTGCAGGACATCCCCAACTACGCCCAGCCCTACCATATTTTTTAATAAATTGCGGATCGACATACAACACCACATACTTCACACCTCTACGCCCGGTGCATTAAGACTCCACTCGGTAATCGAAATGTACGAATGGTTGAGAGAAACCTGCACGCCCGTAATATGCTTCA
>JAKBCM010000046.1 GCA_021807845.1 Pseudomonadota bacterium | reverse complement strand
TGAAAGGAGCGTGCTTGATCAACATTTTTTGATGCTGTCAGAACAAATTGGCGGTATCATTTCTACAGGCCCCATTCTCCAACCACCTGGTTCTGATACGATGGTAGAAGAAGCACGTGTTGATTTTCCAAATGGCACATTTATCGATATTGATATGATTGTTAGCAAACAGCCTTTATCCCCAAGTCAAGAGCTTCAAAAAACAGCGGATGGCCTTTTGTCAGTGTGTGCCGTTAATTGGTACCCCGATGGTCATGCTACTATCGCACCAAAAGCCGCACGAGCCTTATGTTGTGATCAGCCGGTATTAAAACTTTTGGTTGACTTAAAATCAGAAGAGGAATGGAATAAAATTGGCGGTTATGTTTTCAAGTTTCTCATCAAGTATGGGGACATATTACGCAGAGACCAATCCATTAAACATTTTTTACAGCAATATATTCATCCTGAAACTAGATTGTTCGATGTAAAGAGCGCCTCATTTGAGGACAAATCACGTAATCAAAGGATCATTGTTTCGTCCCTCAATTTTTTATTTGATAGATTCTCATTAAGAATCATGGCTACTATACGGTTTATTCTCGATATGAAGCTGTTGGTGCCGGCTATTTTGTTTTCAGCTGAACTTCATGAGCGATGTTCCAGTTATTTTTGGGAGCATTTTGTGAATAAAGGGGAGGATGATGTCACAAATATATCCGCTCCAGCATTCCTTGCGATGTATTGTGTGGGGGCAATGGTTGATCAATCAAAAGAAATAGAGCGCGAGATATTTGAAGGATTGATGGCTGCAGAAAAATATATGCCTAATACCATCCAAATAACGCTGCGTATTCTGGAGAGCTTACCTAAAGTATCGTCAGAATGGAAAATGCTTAAGTCCGAATATACCAAACAAAATACCTCATCAACAATGAGGGGCTCATTTGAGATGAGGACGATTCGTCTTATTCTTCAAAGATGGATGGAAGCCACTCAAGAAAATCAAAAAGAGCAGGCTAGTGGATCGCCTGACTCATCTTTAACATCACCACGTTTTTTCCAAAAAAGTCCTACAAACGCGATATCATCCACTAGTACTCAGCATGTCCCGGGGTTCTCGGGAACGGGATGACGTCTCGTACGTTGTTCACTCCTGTGATATAGCTTACGAGTCTTTCTAGGCCTAGCCCAAATCCTGCATGTGGGACTGTGCCGTAGCGGCGTAAGTCGCGATACCATTGATAGAAGTCTTTATCTAAACCACACTCATCCATACGTTTGTCCAGGACGGATAGGCGCTCTTCACGTTGACTGCCACCGATGATTTCACCAATTCCTGGCGCTAAGACATCCATAGCGGCAACGGTCTTCTCATCATCATTGAGACGCATATAAAAGCCTTTGATTTCTTTGGGGTAGTCAGTAACAATCACTGGTTTTTTGCATAACGTTTCTGCTATATAGCGCTCATGTTCTGACTGCAAATCCAAGCCCCAACTGATTGGATATTCAAAGGTAGCACTTGAGTTTTGTAAAGCTTTGATGGCATCTGTATAGGAGAGCATTTCAAATTCTGATAGAGCCAATCGCTCAATTCGCTCAATACAACCGACCTCGACAAATTGATTAAAGAAATTCATGTCATCTTGGCACTCTTCAAGTACCGTCTTACATAAATAGCGCAATAAAGTTTGACTAAGATGGCAAATGTCATTGAGTGATGCAAAGGCTAATTCAGGCTCTACCATCCAAAATTCTGCAAGATGACGGCTGGTATTGGAATTTTCTGCGCGAAACGTAGGACCAAATGTATATACTTTTGACATAGCCAAGCAATAAGCCTCTACATTTAATTGGCCAGATACCGTGAGAAAGGTTTCACGACCAAAAAAATCCTTGGTATAGTCAATTTTTCCTTCGGTATTTTTAGGTACATTGACCAAATCCAAAGTGCTGACTCGAAAGAGCTCGCCAGCCCCTTCGCAGTCACTGGCTGTGATGATAGGGGTATGGATCCAAAAATATCCTTGTTCATGAAAAAAACGATGAATGGCTTGTGACAAACAATTGCGCACACGCGTGATTGCGCTAATGGTATTGGTCCTAGGGCGTAAATGAGCCACTTCGCGAAGATATTCAAGGGTATGACGTTTGGCTTGAATGGGGTAGGTTTCAGGATTATCAACCCAACCAACCACTTCTATGCTTTCTGCTTGAATTTCGAAGAGTTGGCCCTTACCAAGTGATGCAACCAGTTTTCCTGTGGCAATCAAGGCACAGCCCGCAGTCAAGCGTAACACTTCGCTTTGGTAATTGTTGAGGTCATTTGAAGCAATGACTTGAATGGGTGAAAAACAAGAACCATCATGGAGATTGATAAATGACAGTCCAGCTTTGGAGTCACGTCTGGTTTTAACCCAACCACGCACAGTCACTGTGGTATCAACACTAATTTCTCCATTTAGGCATTGTTTTATTGTATAGACCTCTGTCATGATGTACTCCGAAAAAAAGTCACGATTCACCGCACCCACGATACGTGTGATAAAACGGGATGATACACTAAATAAAATGGAGGGGGGAACAGTATGAAACGAGAAGTGGTTCTATTTTTTGCTATTTTTGGAACGATGCCTGCTGTTGCTGGTGATACAGAGCTCAGTTTGTATAGACCCTTGACAGAAACAGATACTCATCCAGCGGTGGAAAGGGTGATTAAGAAAAATGGCCAATGTCTGACTCAGTCAGAGCGAATCAAACGTGAGGATGCCTGGCACTGTGAGGCTGAAGGTATTGTTTATGATCCTTGTTTTGTAGCGCCCTATGGTTCACATTTGGAAGCAATTTGTCCTGAATCTCCTTGGTCTCATCAAGGTGTACAAATATCTGTGGCAAGCCCACTTGATAATAGCAACCATCAAACGCTTGATATGTCACGCACTTATCCATGGGCGATAGAATTAACCAATGGTGAGAAGTGTGAGGCAGTGGTCACAACAAAAGAATATGATGGCTTGCCCGTTCGATATCGATGTGAGAAACAAAGTGAGCTGATAGGACATGTTCAACGCTGCAATAGTACTTGGAAAATCTTACAACATGCAGCGAATGGAGTAGATACAGTGGAAATTGCAAAAGCTTGGTTTTAGACAACAATCACCTAATTCTCATATACTTCAGGTGCTGCATTCTTAAATGCATCCATTCTTAAACAATAGTCATTGATTTCATTGATGAGTGGATAAGCACTCATTGAAAAATCAAAGCGTTTGGCATTATACACCTGAGGTATCAGGCAGACATCTGCCAAAGTGATGTCATGTCCATAGCAAACGTGATTTTTTCTGGGCAAATGTTTCAATTGTGTCTCTATGGCATCAAATCCTGTTTTCAGCCAATGGTGATACCACTCTTTAATGCGTGCTTCTGTGGCTTGAAATTGTTGTCGTAATTGGTTTAATACCCGTAAATTATTCAAAGGATGCATATCACAAGCGATGCTCAGAGCGATACTTCTCACTTGTCCGCGTGCCAAGGGATTATTCGGGAGTAAAGATGGGGTTGGGCAAATTTCTTCTAGGTATTCAATGATAGCTAAGGATTGGCTTAAGATATGACCATTCTCATCCAGTGTTGGAACTAATCCTTGAGGATTCAATTCAATATAACTGGGGTGGTGATGTTCCCCTCCATGATTGATCAAATGAACAGGTAAAGCTTCAAAATGAATGTTTTTGTAATGCAGTGCTATACGCACGCGGTAACATGCTGTAGAACGATAATAATCATAAAGTTTCACAATATTTCCTTTTTTTGAACCGTTTGTTCAATAGCTCCAAACACACTTTGTCCATGTTCATTGGTCATTTCAATGCATATGGTATCACCAAACTTCATAAAAGGAGTTTTGGCTTTCCCCTCGTTTAAGACTTCCAACATTCTTTTTTCAGCAATGCAAGAAGAGCCTCTACTTCTGTCTGTATTTGACACAGTCCCTGAACCGATAATCGTTCCTGCTGATAAATATCTGGTTTTTGCAGCATGAGCAATGAGCTCTGGAAAAGAGAAAGTCATGTCAATGCCTGCATTGGGTTGCCCAAACAATTCACCATTTAAATAACTATAAAGGGGTAAGTGAACTCGCTGACCATCCCAATGAGAGCCCAATTCATCCGGTGTCACTGCAATGGGTGAAAAACTACTGGCGGGTTTTGATTGAAAAAAGCCAAATCCTTTGGCCAACTCGTTTGGAATGAGATTGCGAAGAGAGACATCATTGACCAGCATCAAAAGTTTGATATGCTTTTTTGCTTCTTTGAGTGCCACGTTCATGGGAACGTCATCAGTGATAACGGCTACCTCTGCTTCAAAATCAATACCATATGATTCATCAGTGACGATGATGGGATCCATAGGGCCAAGAAATCCATCTGATCCGCCCTGATACATCAAGGGATCCGTCCAAAAATTGGCAGGCATCTCAGCACCACGGGCTTTACGTACAAGTTCTACGTGATTCACATAAGCACTGCCATCTGCCCATTGGTAAGCTCGAGGAAGAGGGGATGACATGAGAGAAGGGTCGAACTTGAAAATATCACGTAATTCACCTTGATTTAGCTGAAGATAGACTTGTTGTAAGGGTTGCTCATACTTTTCCCAATTTTCGATGGCCAATTGTAGGGTTGATATGATGTGGGGCACACAAATGGCTACCGATAAATCTTGACTGACAACGCATAACTCACCATCTCGACTATGTGCTGTTTTCAAGGTTGCTAATTTCATAGGTGCTCCTAAACCTTATGATAAGGTTCCACGCTTAACTTGATCGCGTTCAATCGCTTCAAATAAAGCTTGAAAATTGCCCTCACCAAACCCTTGGTTGCCACGTCTTTGAATGATTTCAAAGAAAACAGGGCCAAATATATTTTCTGTAAAGATTTGTAATAATAGCCCACCAGCAGGGTCTTTTTCACCATCGATCAATATTTGCTCATGGTGTAGTTGATTCATAGGTTCATCGTGCCAGGGTATGCGATCCTTGATCATGTCATAGTAGGTATCTGGAACAGATAGAAATTTTACACCCTGTTTTCGTAAGTGGTGAACCGTATGGTAAATATCAGGTGTATTTAAGGCAATATGCTGTATTCCTTCACCTTGGTACTGGTGTAAAAATTCTTCGATTTGCGATTGATCATCTTTTGATTCGTTTAAAGGAATTTTAATTGTTCCACAAGGGCTTGCGAGGGCTCGACTAATCAGACCGGTCATTTTACCTGTGATGTTAAAAAAACGGATCTCATGAAAATTAAAAATCGATTCATAAAATTTGGCCCATTTGTCCATATTGCCGCGAAAAACATTGTGCGTGAGATGATCGATATCAGTTAAGCCGGATTTCAGCTCTTTTGTTGATTGAGGATGAAGTTCTTTCCATTGATTATCGAAAGGGTGATGTTGTTCATCAACAAAATAAATCACGCTACCACCAATGGCTTCTATGGCTAGCAGATGGTGATGAACATGACCCTTTTCGTTAAAAGAGGTCGCTCCATGATGAATCGCATAGTCATGAGCGGCCTTTGCATTCTGTACTTTAAAACCCATGGCACAGGCACCTGGGCCATGGGTTTTAGCATGGGCTTCTGCTTGGCAGTTTTTTTCCTGATTGACAATAAATTGAATATTACCTTGTTCGTAACGCGTGATATCTAATTGCTGGTGAATGGCCGTTTTAGTAAAGCCCATTTCAATAAATTGGCGATGTAAAGGTTCACTTTGTGGACCGGAAAACTCAAGAAAAGCAAAACCCAATAATCCGCAGGGGTTTTCTTTGATATTTGTGCTCATAACTGTCATCCTTTCAGTTGAATCAAAAACAATCCATCAGCAATCGGCAAAAGGCTTGTGAATACACGAGTATCTTGTTTGATGAGGTTGTTCAGTTTACGAATTTCACGTGTTTGTGCCCCAGATTCTTCATTTATAATGACCTTGCCTTCCCAGAATATATTGTCTATCGCAATGAGTCCTTTGGGACGAATTAATTTCAAAGCCTTTTCATAATAGTTGACGTAGTTCGTTTTGTCAGCATCGATAAAAATAAAATCAAAGGTTTCGCCATGACCTTCAGTTAACAATTGATTCATGGTTTCAATGGCAGGACCTATACGTAGTTCTATCTTTTTTTCTTGTTTTGCTTCTCGCCAAAAATAAGGTGCTTTACAGGTCCATTCTTCATTGATGTCACAAGTCATCAGATGACCGTCTTCTGGAAGGGCCAATGACATCGCTAAAGCGCTGTAACCGGTAAAGGTTCCTAATTCTAATACTTTTTTTGCTGAGATTAATCTCAAGAGCATTTGCAAGAATTGCGCTTGTTCGGGTGGGATCTGCATTAGGGCGAGTTCCATATTTGCAGTGTCTTCGCGAAGCGCTGTTAAGACTGGATGTTCTCGTAGCGATATATCCAACAAATAATGATAAAGGTCGGGTGTCAGATTCAAATGTTTCATGAAAAGGGTTCCTAAGCTAATTTTTCTTCGGCAATAGCATCAGCAATCTCGCTCGTTGGACGATTTTCATTGAGCGAGCGGGTAAAAATATGGATTAAGCTGGTATAAATCGTATTAATTTGTTCTTCAACCAATTGTCTTGGAGTATTGAGATATTGACTGGCCGCATAGATAAGTCCTCCTGAATTGATCACATAGTCTGTCGCATAGAGGATCCCTTTCGCATGTAATTTTTGGCCATGATAGCTATGCCCTAGTTGGTTATTCGCTGAACCTGCAATGATGGTTGTTTGGAGTTGTTCGATAGACTCATCATTGAGAATACCCCCAAGTGCGCAAGGTGCAAATACATCACAAGGAATTTTATGGATATCGGCAACCAAAACACTTTTCGCCCCTAATTCCTGAACGGCACGTGAAACTCGCATAGGGACGACATCAGCAACGGTGAGTGTCGCGCCCATTTCGTGTAGTATTTTTGCTAAGTTAAACCCCACGTGTCCTAAGCCTTGAATGGCAATGTGTAACCCACTTAAACTATCTTTACCAAGTTTGAAAGATACCGCAGCTTCGATGCCGCAAACGACCCCTTTTGCAGTATAAGGAGAAGGATCGCCATTATGACTTGAAAGGCTGGCAACATAAGGGGTATGTTCTGCAATGATATCCATATCACTTAACTCAGTACCACTGTCTAAAGCAGTGATATATCTCCCACCTAATTCATTGATAAATTCTCCGAAATGGTGCATATAAGTCGTACGGTCATGAGGGGTTTGTGGTTTCATAATCACAGATTTGCCACCGCCTAAAGGTAAATTGACGGAAGCTGCTTTATAGCTCATACCGCGAGCAAGGCGCATAGCATCATATAAAGCCGTCTTTGTATCCTTGTATTGGATGTATCGACAGCCCCCTAATGCTGGACCAAGCTTTGTGCTGTGTATGGCAACAATCGCTTTCATCCCGGTTTCGCGACAAACCTTAAAATGAAGATCTTCAAAACCATGCGATAAGGCATAATCAAAAAAATCATCAATGGTTTCGTTATTGTGTGGCTCAGAACTCATTGGGTGAGGTGAAATCATAAAGTAAAATCCATCAATTGATGATTCTGTATGTTATAGTCGTATTTTATGATGAAATCAATAATGCTATAGTCAGTCATTTTATGTTAAGGAGATCTGAATGACAAAAGCAGTAGGGATCTTTGATTTTTTTGTGTCAACATAATGAATACGATTATCGGTCATCGTGGAGCCGCAGCTTACGCCCCTGAAAATACAATTGCATCTTTTGAAAAAGCCTATGCTTTGGGTTGTCGTTTTATTGAATTTGATGTGATGCTCAGCGCTGACGGCGAGCCATTTGTATTTCATGATGACAAGTTAAAACGAACAACCAATGGCCGAGGGGAGTTTGGTTTGATGACCGCTCAATATCTTGAGTCCTTAGATGCTGGGAGTTGGTTTTCTAAGCATTTTCGAGGTGAAAAAATCCCAAGGTTTAAGGAAACTATTCAATGGTTAGTGACCAGAGATATGGATGCAAACATTGAAATCAAACCCTATCCCAATCAAACAGAGCAAACAACAATAGCGGTATTAACCCATTTGAATCGTTATTGGCCTCAGGATAAAAAATTGCCGTTGATTTCGAGTTTTTCCTATGAGGCTCTTACCTTGTGTCGTAGCCTCGCTCCTGAGATTCCTATAGGTTTACTATTGGATGCTTGGCAAGAAAACTGGTTGGAGCTGGCTCAAAATCTGTCTTGTGTCTCGATTCATTTCAATAAGCGCGCGCTGACTTCCCATCGAGTTCAAGCTATCTTAGCAGCCGGTTATCAAGTCTATGCTTATACGATAAATAGAAAGCGTCAAGCGCTTAAATTGTTTTCTTGGGGAGTTGATGCGATATTTTCCGATTATCCGGATTTGCTCGCATGAAAGGCAAGCAACAGCTCATCACGCTATGGTTCATTTATCTTTGCTTTTCTCCCCTACCTCTCCAAGCAAAACCCACCGAAATCATATTTTGGCACTCTTTGGCAGGTCATTTGGGAGAACAGATTCAGTTGATTGCAAATGGGTTTAATAAAAGTCAAACAGAGTATAGGATAAAGCCAATCTATAAAGGGAATTATATTGAATCTCTCACGAGCTTTGCCGCAGCATTTCGTGCGCATCAACCCCCATCTATGGTGCAGGTGTTTGAAGTCGGAAAAGATTCGATGCTGATCCCTCAAGGCATTATTAAGCCTGTTCATGAGCTCATGGAAGAAGAGGGTATGACCTTACCTCTATCGAGTTTTTTTCCAGCAATTCGAGCTTATTATAGTGAACACAATAAACTGATGGCTATGCCTCTCAATACATCAATCCCTGTGATGGTATATGATGTCATGGCACTGGCAAGCGTCGGATATTCCGGGGATTCATTTCCTAGCACATGGGATGAACTCGAAGTATTGGCTAACAAATTAAGACAAAGAGGATTTAGATGTGCATATACCTCGACTTATCCTGCCTGGATCTTAATTGAATCATTTGCAGCATTACACGGCCTTACGATGACAGACGCGTCTCATCAAAAAGCAACTTATAACAGCCAAGCAATAATCACTCATCTTGCAAGACTGCGTCGTTGGCAACGTGAGCATTATTTTGAATATGGTGGGCGCTCGGATGATGCAACCGTTCTTTTTACCAGTGGACGTTGTCCATTGATTAGCCAATCTTCCGGAGCCTTTAACAGCGTCAAACAATTGGTCACTTTTCCTGTTGCTATGGCTCCCATACCACTTGACAAAGAAGTCAGTGTTACCCGATTCAATAATGTCACGGGTGGTGCAGCTATTTGGGTGGTTAATGGACAAAATCCTTTGGTGTATCGTGGGATTGCTCGTTTTTTTGTTTATTTGGCACGACCTGATGTTCAACAACAATGGCATCAAAACACAGGTTATTTGCCCTTAGGAATGAGTGGTGAATATCATGAATTAGCTCATCTTAGTCAGCACCCCTCTCTGCTGTTGG
>JAKBCM010000045.1 GCA_021807845.1 Pseudomonadota bacterium | reverse complement strand
ATTATTGCAGATAAATATCGTAATCGCCGAAAAAGATTTGGACTGAGGTTTAATTTAATTGCGGGAATTTACAACTATGAACTGAATACGTAGGGTTTGGAAAGAACTCTATTGTTGCAACAACCGAGCTGTATGCCCCGCCTGAGTATAAAAATGGCACTCGAGAAACGATGCTTGATGCCGAAAAATTGATGAGTTACCAAATCGGCTTAGCTTTGTATGACTATTTGGTTCTACCCGAAATGCCTAAAGATGAACATGAAAAACCTTGGTGCGAAAAAACTCTGGATTTTGAACACCCTATCTTTAGAACCATGCTTGGTCCAAGAGTACAAGCACTCATTGAAGCCACTACAAAGCCAGACCCTACAGAAAGACTCGGACTTTTGGAAGCGATGAAGGAAGTGGCAGACATTCAAGTCTTACTCAAATCCCAAACTGTCAGTATGTATGCTCGTCTCGGAGTTATGACTGATTCGGTCAAAGGTAGCACAACAGAAGAGACCGAATCAGTTGACGACAGTCTTGAACCTGATGAGCTGTCACTTGACTCGAATCAACCATTACCAGACCAATTACATTATCAACACGCTACATTATCCAATGTTGACACGCGCACACACCGATTTCCAGCCCATGCCACAATAAACATGAAAGACGCCCACCAGTTACTAGTGGGTGATGCATTAAAGTCTGCCATTCTTGGTGATTTTAAAAAAACATTAGATGACATTCACGATCCAGAAGCGTTACTTGCTCACATTGAAGATTTTAAAAAGAAAGAGGACTATAAAGTCCTAACCAAAGGACAGGGGTTGAGCAAATGGCTACCTGTAAAAACAGGAGCGGTCATTGCCTTCGAAAAACTCTGTGATGAGGCAAAAAATAGAGTGCAAGCGGCTCAAAGAACGCCACCAAAATAGAAAGAGAATAAACGATGAAACCCTTTGAAGAATTACAAGAGTATGCAATGAATCTTGGCACACCACAGGATGTCTTAGAGCATCTCACCCCCATACAATATGCTGCCAAATATGGCAACTTAGCGTTTCTTGAAGAACATTTAGCAACACAAGATGAAACAGAAAAAGAGGCTCTATTGGCTTTAAAAAATAAGGGAGGTGGACTCACAGCACTTCACTTAGCCGCTTTTTATGGCCAAGTGGAGGTCGTTAATCTATTGTTAAATTTAGGCGCCTGCGTTGATAGCTTAAGCCAGTTACAACGATTGCCTATTCAATCCGCTTTTAGTCATCTCAACTCCAAAACCACCATTATGAAACTATTTCATTTATTAAATAAAGAGGCGCGTCTTCTCTTGCATGCTGACTTTAATGGAGATACTGTAGCTCACCTTTCGGCCCTTCTAGATATTCCTGAAATACTCAACACGCTTCAACGCTCACATGAAGCCTTGTTTCTTAAAAAAAATAATCAATCAAGGACGCCCCTATTGGTAGCTATCTGTCACCAATCAAAAACCTCATTACCTTTGTTATTAAACAATAAGGCCATCACCATTAAAGACTGCAAAGAGCGCAATGCCTTACATTATGCGACACTATTTGGAACCACAGACTGCATCTCAATCGTCCTGCCTCATTTTGATATCAATGCACCAGATGGTGAAGGCTCTACCGCTATCGAATTTGCAATGACCCTACATGATGCAACAAAAATCAAATTATTACAGGAAGCTGGTGCACACATCAGAGTGCAGCGTGGTTATACCTGAATTGACATCAAGTAGTTCGGAATGTATTAGGACCTACGCATGTAAAGCCTAGATTCATTGACCAAATTTAGGATATCATCAAGCTTAAACGGATTGATTAACACCTGAATGATGAAACGCGTCCCTATCCTTTGTGTTATTTGGCTCCTCTCTTTTTTCCTGTCATCTTGTGGACAAAATGGCCCCCTTTATCTTCCAAAACCCGAACCACAAACCAAACAGAAAAGAGCGCTTTGATGAACCTTCAATTTACAAAAATGCATGGATTAGGGAATGATTTTATGGTCATAGATGGCATCAACCAAAACATTCATCTGACCGAACATGACATTGTCTCCTTGGCAAATCGCAATAGAGGCATTGGCTTTGATCAATGCTTACTGGTTGAGAAGAGCCAAGAACCAGGTGTTGATTTTTTTTATCGCATTTTTAATGCTGATGGCAAAGAAGTGGGGCAGTGCGGAAACGGGGCTCGATGTCTTCTTCGTTTTGTCTACAATTATGGATTGACAAAAAAACACTCTATCACAGTGAAGACTCGAACAACCACAATGGAATTACATCTGAATTCAGATCATACAGTCACCGTTGATATGGGTAAACCAAAGCTCAAACCACAAGAGATCCCAGCCAATTTCCCCAACCAAGCTCCGTTTTATGAATTGACTTATGGAGTGGGCGAAATAGCTCAGATCCATGCCATCAACGTTGGTAACCCTCATGCCGTCATGATTGTCCCTGATGTAGCAAGCATGAACCTAAACACGTTAGGAAAACAGATAAGCGAGCACCCCCTTTTTATTGAGCAAGCAAATGCGGGTTTTATGCAAATCTTGAATCCCAGCCACATTTGCTTACGGGTTTATGAGAGAGGTTGTGGTGAAACATCTGCCTGTGGGAGTGGTGCAGTTGCCGCAGCAGCCATTGGTCGACTCTATCACCAACTCAGTGAAAAAATAAAAGTGAGCTTACCTGGTGGAGACTTAATGGTCAGCTGGCCTAACCTGAATGGTTCGATATTTTTAACAGGTCCTGCCACTTTTGTATATGAAGGACGACTGATATGACAGGGCAAAGTCATATTTTGATTTAATTTAAATCACATAAGCGTCATCCTGAATGAAGTGAAGGACCTCCCGAAAGCAGACTTGATCTTAATTAACAGGCGGTCCTTCACTTCATTCAGGATGACGGTAATTTCTACAAATTTTGGTGTTAATTTAAACCATAATAGCATGATCTTACTCTGACTGACATGAAGGTAAACTGGAGAAAAGATGCGGATTGTGATTCTTGGTGCGGGTCAAGTGGGCGGCACTTTAGCTCGTAATCTTGCGCATGAAGACAACGATATTACCTTAATCGATCTCAATGAAGAACGATTGAGATATTTACAGCATCGCATTGATATCAAAACAGTATGCGGTTGTGCCTCACATCCTAATGTATTAATAGAAGCAGGGATTCAACAAGCAGACATGCTCATCGCAGTCACGGATAGCGATGAAATCAATATGATGGGTTGCCAAATTGCTTATAGTCTCTTTCGGACTCCAACCAAAATAGCGAGAATTAGGTCCATTAATTATTATCAATATCCCAAGCTATTCTCAAACGAACATGTTTCTGTCGATGTATGCATCAGTCCTGAGCAATTAGTGACAGAACACATCGTCAATCTCATAGATTATCCAGGTGTCTCTCAAATTCTCGATTTTTCTGAAGGTCGAGTGTTAATGGCCACCATCAAACCTGAAGCCAGTGGACTCATGGTGGGCCAAACGATTCGTCAATTGGACCAACATTTAAGTGCCATTGAAGCAGGTGTTGTGGCTATTTTTCGCAATAATGAAGCCATCCCTTTAACGGATGATTGTGTGATTGCGAAAGATGATCATGTCCTTTTTATCGCATCTCCTTTAGCAATTCATCAAGTTTTGATAGCACTGGGACGCTACACTCAACCCAATCGACGTATCATCATCGCAGGAGGAGGACATATTGGCAGCAAACTGGCACAAACACTTGAACCCAGATATCGAATCAAAGTGATTGAGCACAACTTGAACCAAGCCAATCATCTGTCCTCACAACTCCACAAAGCCACTGTGTTGCAAGGCGATATTGCAGACAGAGACTTGCTCGTGAATGAGAATATTGAATTCACCGATGTATTTTGTGCAGTGACTAATGATGATGAAGCCAATATCATGTCCTGTTTGCAAGCAAAGCGCTTAGGTGCACGACATGTCCTTACATTGGTGAATCGTAATGCCTATGTCGATTTAATTGAAGATAGCCCGATTGATCACGCCATCTCGCCTCAGTTAATCACCATCGGCAGTATTCTTACCAAATTGCGTCGTGGTAATATGGTTCGAGTACATCGTTTACAAAATGAAGAGGCAGAAGCGATTGAATTGGTTATCCGTGGCGATAAACAAAGCTCTCAAATCATCGGTCGCCGTTTAGACCAAATCAACTTACCACCCAGTTGCTTTATCACAGCTGTTGTGCGTGGTGAAAAAGTAAATCTTGCTACCTCTGATTATATTTTTGCCGCAGGCGATCATGTCATTTTACTTTTATTGAAAAAACGGTATGTATCTCAAATTGAATCACTCTTTCAATTGTAACCAATGAAGAGACCTTTTTATGCAAGTTAAAACAATTCTAAGATTGATAGGTCTTTTACTGATTTTATTCAGCTTAAGTATGCTGACCCCCTTGATCATCAATACGATTTTTCATGAAACCTTTTGGCTCCCATTTCTTGCAGCATTTGGTTGTACGCTCGGAACAGGGCTTTTACTTTGGTTTTGTAATCGACACCATCATCAAGAATTAAAAATTCGAGATGGCTTTTTAATTGTGGTGCTGTTCTGGTTTGTCTTATGCTTTTTTGCATCCCTTCCCTTCCTTTTTGCCATAGGCCATCATCACACCATGACTGATGCTCTATTTGAATCAGTCTCAGGATTTACCACAACAGGGGCTACAATCATTACCCATCTGGATGGATTACCTCATGCTATTTTGTTTTATCGCCAGCAATTACAGTTTTTAGGTGGCATGGGCATTGTGGTATTAGCTGTGGCCATTTTACCCATGTTAGGCATTGGAGGCATGCAATTGTATCGGGCAGAAACACCAGGTCCGATGAAAGATTCGAAACTGACCCCGCGCATTGCACATACCGCCAAAGCATTATGGTTTATTTATTTTCTTTTAACCTTATTATGTATGCTGTGTTATTGGTTATCAGGGATGGATTGGTTTGATACATTGGGGGAAAGTTTTGCTACCGTATCAACCGGTGGTTTTTCGATGCATGATGCCAGTTTTGCTTATTACCAGAGCGATATGATTGAAGGGGTAGCTGTCCTTTTTATGTTGTTAGGTGGCACCAATTTTTCTTTACATTTTATTGCTTTTAATACTCGTAGCCTCAAACATTATTGGCAAGATGAAGAGTTTCGCTACTACCTTGGTTTTCTTTTGATAGCAAGCCTGGTTGTTGGAGCAAGCCTTGTGTATTATGGGTTTTTCAATGCACGTCCTCATGCGTTTATCAAAAGTTTGTTTAATGTTATCTCTCTTGCCACAACCACGGGGTTTATTTCTGCTCCCTTCAGCACTTGGCCCACTTATATCCCTATTTTTCTCATGCTATTAGCCATCGTTGGCGGATGCGCTGCCTCAACCTCTGGTGGGATTAAAGTGTTAAGAGCGCTACTCCTTTACAAACAAAGTAAACGAGAAATGGTGCGACTGATTCATCCACACGCCATCATTCCAATCAAATTTGGCAAACACATCTTACCTGAGCCCATTCTCCAATCCATGTGGGGATTTATTTCTGCTTTCATTGCTTTATTTTTATTGCTGATGATTTTATTTATGGCTTTAGGCAATGATTTTGCCACGTCCTTTTCAGCCATTACGGCATCATTAGCCAATTCTGGTGCTGGGATTGGTACCATCAGCGTCACCTTTGATCAACTCACGCTACCCAGCAAATGGTTATTGATGTTTGCGATGATTGCAGGCCGCTTAGAAATCTTTTCATTGGTCATCCTTTTTTCGCGCGAATTTTGGCAGAAATAGATGCTTACCTATTCTTTTAACTTCCATCGCTTATGCAACCACAACCATTGCTCTGGATGAGCAAGAATAATGCGCTCTAAGGCTTGATTATAGGCTAAGGTATTACGATAAATCGATTCTTTTGTATTTCCATAATCCTGCCATGGAATAGGTTCAAAAAACTCCAAAACATGACGACCATTGTCTAAACGGTATCCTGCAGCCGGAACCACCGGTACCCCGGTATGACGTGAAAGCGTCGCTAAGCTACGGTAAGTCCCTGCTTTTTTGCCAAAAAACTCAACAGCTACCCCATCCCGATTGGCGAGAGAGGCATGTTGATCGAGCACAAAGATGACCGCATGATTTTGTTCCAATGCATCACATACTTGCTGTAGTGAATTTTTTTTTGGAATCACATTAAGACCTGCGCGATAATAATTGCGAAATAAGATCCGCTCGATGGTTTTATTTTGAAGCGTCCGACGAATAAAATGAAACTGACCACGAAATGCTTTGAAACTAGCAATGCCGGCAATAGGCGCAAACTCCCAACTGCCAAAATGGCCAGTCAAAATCAACACCCCTTTTTTTTCATCCACAAGTTTTAGTAATCGCTCATAACCACGCACTTCCACAGATCGTTGCAACTGCTCATCCGTCATGAAACGCAAATAAATCATTTCTTTCAGAGAGGTCACCAAATGAGAATAAAATGCTTTCGCTAAATGTATTTTTTGCTCATCATTCAAGGTATGACCAAATACCTGTTCAATATTGGACAACACAATTCGACGGCGATAAGGAAGCCCGTGATAAATGATTTTTCCCATGAAAGAGACTTTCAATTGGTTGATCTGTTCAATCACTTCAGTTTTCACAAGATTTAATCACCAATCCAGCATTCATGCTTGCATAACCACGACTGATGAGAAGCGCATAAGCTTGATTTTTAGAGAGCCCTCGCTTTTCTCGAGACACATCAAGAGTTTGACAATCCAAAGCGACATGATCAAGATTTGCAATACCAGGAATACATTTTTCTTCTAAAGCATAGGTTGTCAACACGGCATCTATGAGCCCAGAGGCACAAATGGTATGTCCCATTGCCCATTTAAAAGCACTCACCGGTACCCTTCTATCCCCAAAAATAGTTTGGATAGCATGCGCCTCGCTGATATCCGATTTTTGATTACCATTGCCATGAGCCACAATAAAATCGATATCGCGAACATCTAATTGCTGATCGTTAAGAATATCTGTTAGAAGATCTGCTAATTCTGTACCCATCTCATTGAGTGAAAATAATCCTGACATTTCTGACGAAGATTTGCCACCTATGATCTCGGCATAACAATGAGCACTACGTGCTTTGACACTCGCTTCACTTTCTAAGATCAATGCCGCAGCGCCCTCAGCAAGGATTGTACCATCATGATCTGTTGCAAATGGCTTCAAATGACGTGGACTAATCACACCCAGTTTTTCATAATAAAAGAGCGCTTGTGGTTCAATGGCTGAATCGTAAGCAACGACCACAGCACGCTCTGCCTGCCCATTCTTAATGGCATGATAAGCTTCGAGGAGTGCTTGGGTACCGCCCACTGCATGATTACTGATATTTTGATTAGCTCCTTTAAAACCATAGCTTATTCCGGTGTATGCCAACACATTATTAGGCAGAATTTTAAGTAACCACATAGGATGTACTTCACTAAATAATTGCTCAGCAAATAATGGCATCTCACCTTTTGTTTTGGCCAGTAGCGGTAAAAAATCATATTGTTGAACATACTTATTTCCGGGCGATCCAACATAGACCGCTGTCTTTTCATTAAACTCATCACGCTCATTTAGGCTATCTCGGAAAGAGATTAATTGACTCTGCTCTACAGCCTGCATGGCGACATTTATCCCCATGACATCTTGACGAGAAATCACTTTCAATAATTTTCTATCAGGTAACATTTTGGCAGGTTGAAACTGTTTTAATTCGCCTCCCAATCGATGCGTCCATGAAGACAAATCATAAAGGCTTATTTCTCCAATACCACTATTCCCTGCAAGTACCGCATCCCATGTTTCGTCAGCAGTATGGCCACAGGAAGTTAGTGCACTACGACCGGTAATAAAAACGCGTTGACCAAGCGTCATTGGCACACTCCTCCAAACTCTGGGTGCTTAAAGAGCAAACAACTATTCGAACCCCCGAAACCAAATGAATTGGACAATACCACGCCTAGTGACTTTTCCCTAGGACCCTCTATCACATAATCTAAATCACAACTGGGGTCATGAGTGGTTAAATTTGCCGTCATTGGAATTTGACCACGTTCAATCGAAAGCACAGAGAGAACCGCTTCTAAGGCTCCCGCAGCTGCAATCAAGTGCCCCGTCTGGCTTTTGGTAGAACTGACTGGGATAGTCTTTGCTCTTGATTGAAACACTGCTTTGATGGCATTTGTTTCACTCAAGTCATTCATCTGGGTTGAAGTCCCATGCGCATTGATATAATCAACATCAGAAGAAAGCACAGACGCATCTCGCAATGCTTGTTCGATGGCTTGGATAGCACCATCTCCATTAGGATGAGAATCGGTGATGCGATAAGAACTCAAGGTATTGCCTTCGCCCGCCAACTCAGCATAGATTCGTGCGCCACGCGTTTTGGCTTTTGTCCACTCTTCTAAGATTAAAAACGCAGCCCCTTCACCAAGGACAAAACCGTTCCGTGAAGCATCAAAAGGACGACTGGCCGTCTTTGGGGTTTCATTGTAGGTTGAGAGCGCCCCTAATAAACAAAAACTAGACAAGCCAAGAGGATTCACCATCGAATCAAATCCACCTGCCAACATAAAATCAGCATCTCCACGTCGAATGACTTGCATGGCCAGACCAAGCGCTTGTCCACCAGATGCACAAGCCGTGTGCACAGAGCTGGCATAGCCTTGGATACCAAATTGTTGAATCAGTAAAGATAGTCCAGAATTAGACGTCGTTTTACCAAAATCAGTGAGTTTAAAAAAATGACGGGCATTTTTTTGTAAGGCGTCCCAATCAACCACACCATCAGGTGCACAGACTTGCTGAAAGCGTTGTAAATAATCAAATTCTGCCGTCATCATCCCACTACCAGCAACCACTCCCCAACGGCTGGCAGATTGTCTGGTGGGAGAAATACCTGCATCCTGAAATGCTTGGCTGGCAGCCTCTAGTGCGTAACTGGTAAAAGGCATGACATAACGCGTATGTTTATTGGTGATATGTTTCTTAGGATCAAATTGCTTGACCTCAGCAGCAATGGTTGTAGGGAAAGCACTGGCATCAAAATGCGAAATCGTGGCAACCCCTGATTGCCCCTCCATGAGATGCTGCCAGGTTGATTCTATATCATGACCCAAAGGGCATACGACCCCCATGCCTGTAATCGCGACTCGACGTTTTTTCATATACTTTAACCTTTGGTGATCATCATCACTTCTAATACACACACTCGTTTGCCATCTACTTCCGCACGATAGCTCAAAACCAATGATGCTTCATCCTGTTGTTTACACGTCACCGAACAAACAACCACATCACCAGGAAAAACAAACTCATTCATTTTCATTTTACGTACTTCCCCCAAATGATACGCTTTTATAAACCCTGCTCTTCTCACAAATTCATGGGCTAGATTCAGCATACATTCCAGCAGCACTGTCATGGGCAACACTGGCTTTTTCGGGAAATGATCGGGAAAATAAGGCGCTGCTCGCGTTATTCTTTTTTCAG
>JAKBCM010000044.1 GCA_021807845.1 Pseudomonadota bacterium | reverse complement strand
ATGTGATTTAAATTCAAGCAAACTATGATTTTGCCCTGGAGAGATCAAAATCGTCTAAGTACAATCGCGGCATTTGCACCACCGAAAGCGAAGTGATTGGATAAGGCGATATCAATACGCTTCTTTCGTGCCTGATTGGGTACATAATCTAGATCGCATAATGGATCTGGATCATGCAAATTGATGGTGGGTAACAGGATATCATTTTGTAGGCTTAAAGTTGTTGCAATGATCTCCATCACGCCGGCCGCACCAATGGCGTGCCCAGTCATAGCTTTTTGTGCAGTGATGGGGATTTGATAAGCATGTTTGCCAAAAACCATTTTGATCGTTTCGGTCTCGGTGATGTCATTGAGTTGAGTGCCTGTTCCATGCGCATTAATATATTGAATGTCGCTAACAGCAACACGGGCATCATCTAATGAGGCATTAATAGCCCTTGCCTGACCTTCTGAATGGGGGGCTGTGACGTGATGGGCATCACAACTGGCGCCAAAACCAATGATTTCTGCATAAATCGTAGCGCCTCGAGCTTGTGCATGTTCCAGTTCTTCAAGAATCAAAATCCCTGCACCATCAGCCATGACCATGCCGTCTCGATTCTTGTCAAAGGGGCGGCTTGCAGTTTTAGGATCCTCATTATGGGTCGACATCACACGTAACTTACACCAAGCAGCCATAATGGTTTCACACACCATGGCCTCTGTACCGCCACACAATGCGACATTTAACCTTCCTTGAGAGATTTGTTGATACGCTTGTCCTATTGCTTCTGCGGAAGATACACAAGCATTAGAAATGGTAGAATTAGGTCCCCCAATGCCGAAAGCAATGGCGATATGATTGGCAATAGAATTAGGCATGCCACGAATGACGCTCAAGGCGGGAATTTTTTTCCAGTTTTCAGTGTAAAAAGCTTGATAAGCGGATTCCATCTCTGGTGTTCCACCTAGACTGGTACCCATGTATGTTCCTGCAAGGGTTAATTCACTCGCTGTTAAGCCCGCGCGAAGGATGGCATGGTGAGCACAATATAAAGCAAATTGCGCTGCACGGGGATAGCGTTTTTTTCTATCAAATTCAGGCAGATGAGCTAATGATAACTCAGTGATTTCAGCAGCGATTTGAGTGGTATAGGGGGATGGATCATAGGACTCAATTCGTTTAATTCCACAGGTACCTTTTGTCGCTGCATTCCAAAAGGCCTCTAAGCCGCTACCGATTGCGGAGGTGATTTCCATTCCAGTAATGACAACCCTTCGTTTCATGCCCTATCCTCATATTCTATTATCGCGAGGGAGTATACCGAAATGTCGGCAATAATTGAACAAAAAGCGCGCTATATATTATTTCACTCACGATCTCTCTTGCATTGAACCAAAAATTCTACACTTTTGCCACAATAACTGTTTTGATGTTCACAAACTCCCGCATGCCTTCTAGGGATAATTCTCGTCCATATCCTGATTGTTTTATGCCACCGAAGGGTAAGCGCGGATCGGATGCAACATGGGTATTCACGGCACAGCCGCCTGCCATCAACACTTTTTTTGCAATGTGCTCCCCTTTTTTAAGATCACTTGTAAATACAGCGGCAGCCAGTCCAAATTCAGTTTGGTTTGCAAGGCGTAAAGCATGTGCTTCATCATCAGCGACGGTGACACAGATCACAGGGCCAAACAATTCTTCATGAAACGCAGGTGAATCTTCATCGACGTCAAACAATACTGTGGCTGGATAAAAAAAGCCTTTTCCACTCGGTATGGATCCCCCTAAAACACAGCGCGCACCTTTGCTGATTGATCGTAACACTTGTTCATGTAGATTGGCTCGTAAGTCTTCACGAGCCATGGGGCCTAGGTTGGTGTTGGGATCAGTAGGATTTCCCATGACATATTTTTTGGCTTTTGCTAGAACCAATGCTTCAAAAGCTTCTTTGACTTCTTTGACCACAATCATTCGCTTGGCTGCAATACAAACTTGACCGCAATTGCCAAGACGAGAAGAAACACATTCTGATGCAGCATTCTCAATATCTGCATCCTTTAATATCACATAAGGGTCACTGCCTCCTAATTCTAAAACCACTTTTTTCATGGCGCGCCCCGATTCCTCGCCAACTGCTATTCCTGCACGATTACTGCCGGTTAAAGTAACCCCACAAATCTTTGGATGTTGAATAATAAATGGAACAACATCCACATCAGCAACAAGACTTCTAAACAAACCTTTCGGAAAGCCTGCTTTGATAAAGAGTTGTTCAATAGCTAGCGATGTGCCTATGCAATTGGGCGCATGCTTGAGAAGACCTGCATTGCCCACCATCAAATTAGGCACTGCAAAACGCATGACCTGCCAAAATGGATAGTTCCAGGGCATAATAGCGAAAATAATTCCAAGCGGTTGAAAGGAACGATACGTTTTATAGAAACTCGTTTCGATGATTTCATCTTCTAAAAATGTTGCTCCCATTTTTGCGTAGTAATCACATAATAGAGCGCATTTCTCAATTTCCTGAGCAGCTTGTGTGATGGGTTTGCCCATTTCAGTTGTGATGATGGATGCATAATGATGCGTTTCATCACGCAGTATTTTAGCAACTTTTAGAAACCCCTCTTGACGTCTTCCCACATCAGTTTGAGACCAAGATACTTGCTGGCGGCTCATTTCTTCAATGATATGTTTGATATCATCTTGACTCATCAAAGGATATGTTCCACAGACTTCTTCTGTGGTTGGATTCAGAGTGGATATCTGTTTCATGAGAATATCTCCTATTCGACTTCCTGTTTGAGATGATAAAATAGCTTCATGTTCTCGCTATAATCAACAGGAACAATAAGCACAGTTGGTTTTTCAGTATTTTTTAAGGCCCAGTGCAAGGATGGGATAAAATCACGGTTTTGGCTGATGCGTTTAGAGTGGCATCCTATCGCGTCTGCAATTTTTGCCAAGTCATGGTGCTCTACTTCCGTATGGGAATGCTTGTCAAAGTGCATTTCTTGCTTCCATTTGATTAAGCCATATTGATAATCTTCCCAAACAATCACGACAAAAGGTATTTTTTGCGTGACCCCGGTAAATAAGGCTTGAATACTCATAATAAAGCCCCCATCACCACACACCGCAATCACATTTTTTTCAGGATAAAGACGTTTTGCTTCCATGGCACCTGGCATACTGCCACCCATCGAGCAAAATCCATTGCTGATAAAACAAGTTTTAGATTGTCTGGCACCATATTGTCTTGCAATCCACATCTTATGGGCCCCAACATCGCTGATTAAAATGTCATCATCTGCCAATGTGTCACGAATATCTTTCAAGATGCGTTTCGGTTTGATCGGAAATCCGTCATCATCTGCAAAGGAACGAATATCAATTTCCGCATGTTTTTGAATGTCTGCAAAATAGGGGTTATCTTTCTTTTGTTTCTTACCTAGATGCGGATTGATTTGTTCAAAGATGCGGGTAATGGAGCCAACCATCTCTAAATCCGGCAAGTAGAATTGATCGATTTCACTGGGTTCTACGTCGATATGAACAATCTTTTTCTTAATGCCTGTATTCCATTTCGATGGAGACCATTCGACGAGATTGTATCCGACACAAATCACCAAATCAGATAATTGAAAGGCTTCTAAGGCGAGATCCTTCATACCAAGACCCACGCAATGTAGGGATCGTTCATAAAGGTTACTGATGACACCTTTTCCCATGAATGTGTAGGCAGAATAGAGTTTTGTTTTATCTAAAAATGCGCGGATGGGTTTATCGCTTTCGCTATGGCATGCGCCATCTCCAATCAAAAGCAATGGTCTTTCACTTCGCTCCAACAGTTTCAGAAACTCATGAATTTGCTCTTCAGAGGTTTCTTCATCGTTGGGATGAGCCCGTTTTCCTATCACCTCAGCATTGGTATCAAAGCTGGCAATGTCTTGGGGTAATTCGATTAATACGGCACCAGGTCTTCCTGTGACCGCAATTTTAAATGCTTTGGCAATCACCTCGGGGATAGTATCCGCCGATAAGATGGTTCTTGCCCATTTGGTGACAGGTTTATACACTTCAATTGAATTGATATTTTGGTGAGAAGCTTTATGAAGTCTTGTGGTATTTGCTTGGCCTATAATAGCCACTAATGGGACGCCATCTAAATTGGCTTGTCCCACACCCGTTAATAGATTCGTAGCTCCAGGTCCAAGCGTTGCCAGACACACGCCCGGCTCATTTGTAAGATGACCATGCATGGTGGCCATGAAAGATGCTGTTTGTTCATGACAGCAAGTAATGAATTGTATGGAATGATTCAGAAGAGAAATCATAAAATCTGCATTCTCTTCACCAGGAACACCATATATGGTTTTAACCCCTTGGGCTTCAAGGCAATTCAGAAATAGATCGGAGGCTTTCATCAAAAATCCTTTTTTGAGTCTTAAACGAGAATGTCTTACATCATTTACTTTAGACTAATAAGCGTACCTTAAGCAACTTCTCTTGTTGGTTTAGATTTTCGCCTCGAATAAGTTCATTGGAATGGACCAAAAATCACAAGCGTTGACTATCTGAAAACCGAGTCGATTGTAGAGATTTAAAGCTTGAAGATTTTTTGTTTCAACATCAAGGGATAAGTATGTGTATCCTAATCGTTGGCATAGGTGGATAGCGTATCGCACCAACTCACTCCCAAAACCGTGTCTCTGGTATTGTGGCAGAATGGCAAGATCCGTCAATCGAGCGCCTTCTTTTTGCATGACCAGATGAACTTTCCCTATGGGACGCTTGTTTTTTTCTGCAATCCATAGTTGGTAACTGTCATCATCCAACATATGTTGAAACCGATGAGACATGGCGGTATGTTGCGTTGGGAAACATTGTTTATCCATATGTAATAGAGCGTGAAGATCGTGTTTTGTTGCTTGTCGTATCGAGAGGATGGAATTTGACTTTGGTAGGGGTGCATCAAGCAAGTGCTGCATTTGGTATTCACTATATTGATACTCAAAATCACACTTTGTTAACCAGAGGTCATTGAAATGGCTGGGTGATGAAACCAAGATCATCGTGATTTTTTGGCTTTTGATCAGTGGAAGGATGTGTCGAATCATTTGTCTCGCGATGCCTTGCCTTCGCGAAGAGGGTGAGACCATGATACTGATTTCACACTCATTTTCCTGGAAATAAAAAGTGCTTAAAAAGCCTATCAATAATTGATCTTCATAGTAAAGCACGTTGTTTGGAAGCATGCGATATTGACTTAAAAGGTGGCGATAAATGGCCACTTGATGACGATCAATTTGTTTACACTCAGCACAAAGACCATCAAGCTGCAGGAGCTGTTCGTTATTTAGTTGATGGGATGAGACTATCATGATGAGTTAGGAAGTTAGAACATAGATAAGCATAGATTGTATAGCGCTTGTTTTGATAGAGATAGGTGGGAGTCGATAATGGAACACATTGATCAAAGTAAGGCTTGATACAGTCGATTCTATCGTAAGGGTCGATATACAAAATATGTTCTAGTGATTTACTTTTAATCTGCTTGACAATAGAAGTGCTCCATAAAGCATATTGATTTTCCAAGGAATTGCAATGGAGCGTGTAGACCTTGGGTTTGTGGTTCAGAAAAAAGAGCATCCGTGCTTCGAACCATCCTGTGGAGATAACGGTTTTGGGTAAGTGAGGATAGGTGTGATTCAATTGTTCAATCAGTTGGTAATGGATGAGTTTTTCTGACTTGTTGATGCTATAAAAATAAGTGTTATTTAGCATGATAAACACGCTTAACATCCCATAGACTATAATGAGGCCAACGAGTGCTTTGTGATAATGGAACCTCTCATAACAAACGCCAGCCAACAATGCACTGGTCACTAAATAGGGGCTAAGCCAATTGACCCTCAACGCTGTTTTTGCCGAGAGAATGAGGTAAAAGAAAAAAAAGGTGGTGCAAATGATCATTAAGAGATACACAGTGAGCGCATATGTATCTTTTGATGAAGCCTTCTTTGGGATAAATAAATAGGGTCGTTTCAGCCAGCACAGGGTGGCTGGTAGCATCATGACATTTAAGGCAGGTAAAAAATAAAATACAAATGCTTTACCTATAGAAAATAGTGGCGATACTTGATTTCTCAATTGATGGGTATTTAGTTGATAGGTAAAAGATTCCCAGTGATGCTCAATGTTCCATAAGATGACGGGGCTAAACACCAGTAGTGCAAGGATACACACGAAGTAAAAATGGCGTGTTTTAAAGAGATAGCGATAAGAGGTCGTCAACAAAAAAATGAATAAGGCTAAAATCAGCACCACTGCAGAATATTTTGAAAGCATCATCAAGCCAATGCTTAGTCCTAAAAGATATAAGTCTTTTGTTTGATTCCACTGAATAAATCGAACAACAAAATAAATCGATAAGGCCCAAAATAAAGTGAGTGGTGTGTCATAGGTGGTTTGTTTTAATAGGTCTATGGTCATGAAGGGTGAAAATAACCACAACAACAGAGCAATCTGGCTTGCTCCTATCGATAAAAATAGCCGTGCTGTTTTATAAATAATCCAGCTGGTTAGAGCGACAGAGACAATCCCAACAAAGCTTAATGCAAATAAAGTATCGCCAAAAAGTAAGGTCGATGATTTGATGAAATAGGCTATTAAGGGCGGGCCATCATAATACGATAACTGTAGATGCCGACTCCATTCCCAGTAATAGTAAGTATCAAAAGTGAGTAAGTTAACGGGGGCAATGAGCAAAAGTAAGCCAAAATAAAGTGCTATGATAACGTGGGGGCGAATATTCATCAGCTGATCATAAAAAAGACAACAAATAACAAACACAAGCTACACAACATTCCATTGACGGCCTGGCGAGTCAGTAATTTCATTAAGGTATATAAAATAATGCCAGCACCAATTCCATCAGCA
Organism: Pseudomonadota bacterium; assembly: GCA_021807845.1. The sequence goes on along the minus strand of JAKBCM010000044.1, from coordinate 2,672 downwards.
ATGGATGAGGTAAAAGGGATCATCATGATGGTTAACACACAAGGAGCAGTTTCGGTGATTTCTACTAATTTCAACTCGCTTAAGTTTCTCATCATACAACAGGCTACATAGAGTAAAGCAGGACCTACCGCAAAGGTTGGAATGGTTTGAGCCAATGGGAAAAAAAACAGCATGCAACTAAATCCAAGGGCAATAACGACGGCAGTGACCCCTGTGCGTCCCCCTACTTGTATCCCTGCTGCAGATTCAATGAAGGGTGACGTATTCGCGCAGCCAAATAACCCAGCTAATACAGAACCTGCTGCATCAGAGGTTAAATTTTTAATTAACCGTTCTTTATAACGAGGTCTATCTTTAAAAACAGATTGATTGAGTAATCCTATCAGCGTTCCTGTGGCATCAAACATGGCGATTAAAAAGAAAGCAAACATCGTTTTTAAACCCTCAACGGTGCCTAAACTTGTAAAGTCTAGTTGAAATAAGGTGGGACTTATTGAGGGAGGGAGGGACATCATCCCATGCCATGTTGAGAGTCCAAGCAATAAACTGAGCAAAGTAATCGAGATAATGCTGATGATAATGGCTGCCGGTATTCGATAATAATCTAGCACTAAGATGAAAAGAAACCCTAAAAAGAATAAGAGGCTTTCTGGACGGCCAATGTCCCCGAGGTGCATCATGGTATGATTCCCACGAACAATCAGGTGATTGGTTTGTAAAGCAATCAAAGCGATTAATAAACTAATGCCAATAAGAATCGCAATCTGAAGATTATGTGGAATGGCTTCTGTCAATAATCGACGAAGGTTTGTTAAACTTATCAAAAAAAACAACAAGCCAGACACAAATACCATGGCTAAAGCCTGTTGCCAGGGAAAAGAGAGTTCTTTGACTACGTTGTATGCAAAGTAAATATTCAATGCCATGCCTGGAGCTACTCCAATAGGAGTATTGGCATATAAACCAGTGAGGAGCGTGGCAAAGGCCGAGACCATACAGGTGGCGGTAAAAACAGATCCCTGGTTCATTCCTGCATCTTGCAAAATGGCGGGATTCACAAAGGCAATGTATGCCATTGTTAGAAAAGTAGTGATGCCCGCATAAAGCTCTGTTTTGAGCGATGCATCGCTTTTAAAATAGGTCATTGGTTACACTCATGAAACTTGTTAAAAATGAAAATTGAATACATTGAACGCTATTTCAAAAGAAATGAGAACAATAATAATGATTTCTAGGCTATGTGAGTGGCGATATTCAAGATAGCTATTGAACATATCGAAAATTTCATTGAGCGTATCCAGTCTATGATTCATCGCATTGACCCGTCGTTGAATATGCAAATATCGCTCCAGCATAATGTAATGATCTTCAAGGGTTGGATGTTGCCAAAAATACTTTGGGTGATACAAAAAATTACTGATCAGATTCATTTCACTTTTGGCACTTAAGATTTCTCCTATCACATGACGGATCTGATTTCGGGTGACTGGCATACCACCTTTGTAAGATAACTGATGAATCAGTGGGGTGTATTTTTCAATCAATGCTTCTAGAATGGTTTCAAAATACTGTAATTTTACGGATTGGGAAAATCCATAAGATAAACTGAGTTTCAATTCATCACTATCGGTTTCAATGGATAAACAATCTACATCAAAAAAATCATGGGGTTCAATGGCCGTTTTATCGCCGTTTTTAAAGCTAAATTCATCATGGACGCGAAATGAAATGGGTTTGTTGGCAAACAAATTGATGGTGTCAAGGTATGCTGCCATCTTGTGGCGCTTAACCCCCCACGATACCACGGTGCCATTTTTAAATACAAACACCAACACCTGATTGTTATCGCAGGGTGTTAATTTCAATACATCACGCGATTTTACCGATGCATAGCCAACAATGGTTGTCTTATAATGAGTATCCAACCTTGTGAGATCAATATTATTGCCAATGCAAAAACTCAAGCATTCCATTTCATTCTACCAGTATGTCAGGCTAGATTATAACCTAATCTTATCCAAACTACCCGTTTTCAATGGATTCTCGTCCTGAGTATGCTTTTTTCCGATCTGTTTTGCCACTTAACCATTGTGGGCAGACTTCCAGAATTTCAGCAATTTTATCCAGTTGATCTTCTGGTGGTAACATATGGCCAAAGATCATTGCATTCGCTAGATGGCGAGTCACACCAAAAACTTTAGATACAGCTTTTGTTTTTTCTGCTAGGTCTTCAGGAAAGCCTAATAAAGATAGCTCCCTATTAAACCGTTGTGAAAACACTTTGCTGTTCATTCTTCCCTCCTTGAGAAATTTTGTGTGGCTGTGTGCAAAAGATCAAAGCGTTTGTCTCGGTGTTGCTATTAAACGCTATTTCACAGTGCTTCAAGCCTATCAATCCTTGATACAGGCTTATTCTTTATAACGTATTTCTTTTCTAGATAAAAGTCTTTTGTAAGCATTCATCAGAATTTAGGAAGAAATGCGTGTAAACTTTGTTGTGGCCAACGCCCTTTTATTTCAATTGAAACTCAACCGTGGTGACGATACGCACTTTTTTCATGATGGCATTTCCTGAATCAAAGTTAGAGTTTGCATCTGTGATGGTAAATAGTCCTTGGTTGGCTCGACGAATATAGCCCAATGAAGCTCGAGCATTGTTGGCAAAACTTTGC
>JAKBCM010000043.1 GCA_021807845.1 Pseudomonadota bacterium | reverse complement strand
ATCGAGTCGAACAGGCCGCTCTGGTAGGTCGGCACATCCTCATAGGGCTGCGCCGCGCCCAGCATGTTCAGCGCCACGGTGCGCCCGTGCGCCAGCGCGTTGTCCCACGTGCCCATCATGTGCTGGTCGCGGGTAAGCGGGCTTTGATCCTTGGTTATGGTGATGTGGGTAAAGGATGTGCGCAAGCCTTAAGAGGACAAGGAGCGACGGTTTGTGTGGCAGAAATAGATCCTATTTGTGCTTTACAAGCAGCTATGGAAGGTTACCGAGTGGTGACTTTGGATGAAGTGGCAGAACAGGTAGATATCGTTGTGACCGCTACTGGCAACTATCATGTGGTCACACATGAGCATATGCTCCGGATGAAAAATCAAGCTATTTTGTGTAACATCGGTCATTTCGATTCAGAAATTGATGTCATGAGTTTACGTCAATATGAATGGGAAAATATCAAACCCCAAGTTGATCATGTGATTTTCCCAAATGGTAAACGGATCATTATTTTGGCTGAAGGTAGATTAGTGAATTTAGGGTGTGCCACAGGCCATCCGAGCTTTGTGATGTCTGCGTCATTTACGAATCAAGTTCTGGCACAAATTGAGCTTTTTCAACATTCAGAACAATATGACAAACAAGTATATGTGCTACCTAAGCATCTAGATGAGAAGGTGGCTCGTCTTCATTTGGCGCGTATTGGTGTAAAATTAACTGAGCTAACCCCAGAGCAAGCCAAATATATTGGTGTAGATATAAAAGGGCCCTATAAACCTGATCATTATCGATATTAGATATCAGAATAGGGTATAAACTTGAGAAGAAACTCGATAATATAGGCCACTTTAGATATTTATAGTGGCTATTCATCATGCCAAAACGAACTGATATTAAATCCATTCTTATTCTTGGTGCAGGCCCCATTGTGATTGGTCAAGCCTGCGAGTTTGATTATTCAGGCACTCAAGCTGTCCGGGCTTTAAAAAAGGAAGGATATCGCATCATTTTGGTCAATTCAAATCCCGCGACCATCATGACGGATCCTGAACTTGCTGATGCAACCTACATCGAACCCGTCTTATGGCCCGAAGTGGCTCGAGTGATAGAACGTGAACGTCCGGATGCGCTATTGCCAACCATGGGTGGTCAGACAGCACTCAATTGTGCACTCGATTTGGTTCGTGAAGGGATATTGACGAAATATGATGTAGAGCTGATTGGGGCGACCCGTGATGCCATCGATAAAGCGGAAGATAGGGAAAAATTTCGACAGTTAATGCAAAAAATCGGCTTAGAAATGCCTCGTTCAGCCATTGCCCATAGTTTAGAAGAAGCGCTATCAGTGCAGGCGCAACTTGGGTTCCCAACGATTATCCGACCCTCTTTTACCATGGGGGGGAGTGGTGGTGGCATTGCTTACAATCGCGAAGAATTCGAAGAGATTTGTACGCGAGGATTTGAATTATCTCCCACTCATGAACTGCTTTTGGATGAGTCCGTTTTGGGCTGGAAAGAGTTTGAAATGGAAGTGGTACGAGATAAAAATGACAATTGTATCATTGTTTGTACCATAGAAAATTTTGATCCAATGGGTGTTCATACCGGTGATTCTATCACAGTGGCGCCAGCTCAAACCTTAACAGATAAAGAATTCCAGCGGATGCGCGATGCAGCTATTCGCGTGCTTCGAGCTGTAGGGGTTGATACGGGTGGTTCCAATGTACAGTTTGCCATTAATCCTACCGATGGGCGGATCTTGGTGGTTGAGATGAACCCTCGGGTCTCCCGTAGTTCAGCACTCGCTTCTAAAGCTACCGGATTTCCCATTGCTAAAGTGGCAGCCCTCCTTGCAGTGGGATATACTTTGGATGAATTAGACAATGAAATAACGGGTGGGAAAACGCCGGCTTCCTTTGAACCTACAATTGACTACGTGGTCACCAAAATTCCACGTTTTAATTTTGATAAATTTCCACAAACCTCTCCTATCTTATCTACGCAAATGAAATCAGTGGGTGAGGTCATGGCGATAGGGGCTCATTTTCAAGAATCCTTGCAAAAAGCCATTCGAAGTTTAGAAATTGGACGATATGGGCTCAATCCTTTGTTTAAAGGTGGGGATCTGGCCATATTGCGAGGACATTTACGCGAACCTACGCCTGATAGATTATGGTACATCGCTGATGCTTTTCGCCATGATTTTAGCTTGGAAGACATTTATCAAGAAAGTAAAGTTGATATTTGGTTTTTGAGCCAAATTCAAGAACTGGTGATCTTAGAAAGCGAGCTTTATGGGAAAACAATTCAAGACTTGACCAAACCGTTGCTTCAAACCCTTAAAAGTCATGGGTTTTCGGATGTTCATTTGGCCTTTCTATTGCAATGCCGTGAAGAGGATATCCGAGCTCATCGTCTAGAGCTAGGGGTCAGACCTGTTTATAAACGTATTGACTCTTGTGCTGGTGAGTTTCCTAGTGATACCGCCTATTTATATTCCTGTTATGGCAATATGAGTGAGGTGGGTGAAACGTCCGATAAACAAAAAATCATGATTTTGGGTGGTGGACCTAATCGCATTGGTCAGGGGATCGAGTTTGATTATTGTTGTGTTCATGCAGCGCTCGCCTTGCGTGAATCGGGGTATCAAACGATTATGGTCAATTGTAATCCAGAAACAGTGTCGACTGATTTTGATACTTCAGACAGGCTTTATTTTGAACCTGTGACCCTTGAAGATGTATTGGCTGTGGCTGAGGTCGAAAAACCTCTAGGGGTGATTGTCCATTATGGCGGGCAAACTCCATTAAAACTTGCTCGCGCGCTAGAGGCAAATGGAGTGCCCATTATTGGGACATCTCCAGATGCGATTGATAAAGCAGAAGATAGAGAGCGTTTTCAACAAATTGTGAATAAACTTCATTTACATCAACCAGCCAATGGGACCGTGAGAAGTGAAGAGGAAGCTATCGTGCTTGCCAATCGAATTGGTTATCCCTTAGTTGTCAGGCCTTCATATGTATTGGGAGGGCGTGCCATGGAGGTAGTCTATCAAGAAGAAGATTTACGCTATTATTTGTCACATGCGGTTGAAGTCTCGAACGATGCCCCAGTTTTGTTGGATAAGTTTTTAAATGATGCAATAGAAGTTGATATTGATGCCGTATGTGATGGAAAAGAGGTGATGGTTGGCGCTATTATGGAGCATATTGAGCAAGCTGGAATACATTCAGGTGATTCAGCTTGTACGTTACCTCCGTTTAGTTTAAGCGTGGTTGTCCAACAGGATTTGATTGAACAATTGCGGGTAATGGCATTAGAATTGGGAGTTGTGGGTTTGATCAATGCGCAGTTTGCTATCCAATCGGATGATATTTTCGTGTTGGAGGTGAACCCGAGAGCTTCGCGCACGGTGCCCTTTGTGTCTAAAGCAACCGGCTTACCTCTGGCTAAGATTGCAGCGAGATGTAAAGTGGGTATGAGTTTGAAGGAGCAAGGGTTAAGCCAGCATTATCCAATGCCTGCTTTTTATGCCATTAAGCTACCGGTGTTTCCATTTATTAAGTTCGCTGGGGTTGATTCTATTCTGGGGCCTGAAATGAAGTCTACTGGGGAAGTGATGGGTATTGCAAGACGATTTGGTCAAGCATACGCCAAGGCACAGTTAGGAGCAGGAAGTCATATTCTAAAAAGAAGGCGAGCTTTTGTTTCGGTTCGAGATGCCGACAAGTCACGGGTCGGTGAAATTGCCAAACGGCTGATAGATTTAGGCTTTGAAATTTTGGCCACGAGGGGAACGGCAAGTGTGTTACAAGCAGCAGGTATTGTGTGCAAACGTGTTTTTAAAGTTGCAGAGGGGCGACCTCATGTGGTGGATTATATCAAAAACCACGAAATCGATTTTATTGTGAATACTACAGAAGGTAAATTAGCTACTGCAGATTCTTTTGCTATTCGACGCAATGCATTGCAACATAAGGTTAGTTATACTACGACTTTATCTGGGGCAGAGGCTGCCTGTTTAGCGATGAAATATGAAGACCGAGAAACGGTAACCAGATTACAAGACTTGAATTGATCTGGTAATAAGTGGGGTAATTATGATGCAAAAACATCCAATGACAGTTGAAGGTGCTAAGGCTTTGCAAAATGAATTACAGCGATTAAAGACAATTGAACGGCCACGCATCATTGAAGCAATTGCGACAGCTAGAGCGCATGGTGATCTCAAAGAAAACGCTGAATATCATGCAGCTCGCGAACAGCAGAGTTTTACAGAAGGACGGATCTTAGAGTTAGAGGCCAAAATCTCAAATGCCCAAATTGTGGATTTGAGTAAACTCGTGAATCAGGGAAAAGTCGTTTTTGGTGCAACCGTTCGCGTTTGTAATTTGCAAACCAATACTGAAATTACCTATCAAATCGTGGGGGAAGACGAAGCAGATATCAAATTGAATAAAATTTCTTATAGTTCGCCTATTGGACGCGCTTTGATTGGCAAGCAAGTCGATGATTCCGTCATGGTGAAAACGCCAGGCGGTGAGGTTGAGTATGAGATTGTAGCGGTGGATTATTAGCTGTCATTTTTTCTTAAAGCGACTGCTTTAGATAGTCGTTGGAGAATGCATTTGCCCTGATTAGGTTCAAGCCCTGCCTTGTCCAAACCTACCAATTAAGGTATTATCCTCTTTTTTTCTTTAAATAGAACTAAAATAGTACTATATTTACAATGAGGCGTGTATTATTTGGTCATTCGTTTTACGGTAAATCAAGACTTAAATGGTACTAGATTATTGAAGGAAGGAATGTTATGCTGCGCATCAGTAAATTGGCAGATTATGGAACAGTTGTGATGGTTTATTTGGCAAAGCACAGAGATAAACTTTGTAATGCTCGTGATATTGCTTTGCATACGCATCTTGCTGTACCTACGGTCAGTAAATTGTTGAAGCGCTTAACGGCTCAGGGACTATTATCTTCTGTGCGTGGGGTTGCTGGAGGTTATCGTTTAGAAAGAGCAGCTAAAGACATTTCGGTGGCTGAGATCATTTATGCCTTGGATGAATATCGAGGATTGACAGAATGTAGTTCTCATTCCAGTGAATGTTCTTTGCAGAGTTTTTGCCATATCCAAGGAAATTGGCAGTTGATCAGTCAAGCGATAGAGTCTGCATTGGAAAGTGTGAGTTTAGAGGCCTTGGCAGCTCCGACTTTTTTACCGGCAGATCTTCAGCGCATCAAGCAATTGGCAGTCGGAGGGGTTCGTCGTGGCTAAACGTAATGCTGAAATTCATTCTTTGCTTGAGCGGGAATATCAACATGGTTTTGTAACCGACATCGAAGTGGATACGATTCCACCAGGGTTGGATGAAACCGTTGTTCGCCAAATATCCGCCTTGAAAAAAGAACCTGATTTTATGTTAGATTGGCGATTAAAAGCGTTTCGTCATTGGCTCACTATGCCTCATCCTAAGTGGTCAAGTGTGCATTATCCGCCTATCGATTATCAGGCGATTTCGTATTACTCTGCGCCAAAGACTAAAAAAGATGGGCCAAAAAGTTTGGATGAGGTTGATCCTGAGTTATTACGAACCTATGAAAAATTAGGGATCCCCTTACAGGAACAAGAACTACTTGCAGGTGTTGCTGTCGATGCTGTATTTGATAGTGTATCGGTTGCGACGACTTTTAAGGCAAAACTGGCTGAAAAAGGGGTTATTTTTTGCCCATTTTCAGAGGCTGTTCGCGAGTATCCTGAGCTGATTCAAACTTATCTAGGCTCTGTTGTCCCTTATCGTGATAATTTCTATGCTGCCTTAAACTCTGCTGTTTTTAGTGATGGCTCGTTTGTATATGTTCCCAAAGGGGTACGTTGCCCCATGGAATTATCCACCTATTTTCGGATCAATGCAGCGGCAACAGGTCAATTTGAGCGAACCTTGATTATTGCTGATAGTGATAGTTATGTTTCTTATCTAGAAGGATGTACAGCACCGATGCGTGATGAAAATCAATTGCATGCCGCAGTTGTTGAGCTCGTGGCTTTGGAAGGTGCTCAAATCAAATATTCTACAGTGCAAAACTGGTACCCTGGCGATAAAGATGGCAAAGGCGGTATTTATAATTTTGTCACGAAAAGAGGCGCTTGTCGGGGTAAGCGTTCAAAAATATCATGGACGCAAATAGAAACAGGTTCAGCGATTACTTGGAAATATCCCAGTGTTATCTTACAAGGCGATGATTCAGTAGGTGAGTTTTATTCAGTTGCTGTGACCAATCATCACCAGCAAGCAGATACCGGTACTAAAATGATTCATTTGGGGAAAAATACCCGTTCAACGATTATTTCAAAAGGGATCAGTGCGGGTTTTGCTCATAATGCTTATCGTGGCTTAGTGCGCATTGCGCCAACTGCCACCAATGCTCGCAATTATACCCAATGTGACTCGATGTTGATGGGGAGCAAATGCTCTGCACATACCTTTCCCTACATTGAGGTAAAAAATCCAACCGCTCAAGTAGAACATGAAGCAACCACGTCAAAAATCAGTGAGGAGCAATTGTTTTACTGCCAACAGCGTGGCATTGAGGTGGAAGATGCTGTCTCGATGATAGTGAATGGTTTTTGTAAACAAGTATTGAAAGAATTACCGATGGAATTTGCGGTTGAAGCAACCAAGTTATTAGGTATCAGTTTGGAAGGGGCAGTGGGTTAATATGTTAAAAATCAATGAGTTGAATGTTTCTGTTGGAAAGGAACCCATCTTGAAAGGGGTGACGCTTCAGGTCAAACCAGGAGAGGTTCATGCCATTATGGGGCCTAATGGTTCAGGCAAGAGTACCTTGGCAAAAGTATTGGCAGGTCATCCAGATTATGAAGTGACGAGTGGTAGCATCACCTATTTGGGTGAGGATTTACAGTCATTGTCACCGGAAGAGCGTGCCAAAGCAGGTATTTTCATGTCTTTTCAATATCCAGTTGAAATTCCTGGGGTGACTAATATTAATTTTCTCAAAGCCGCTGTGAATGCAGTGCGCCAAGGGCAAGGTCAGAAATCTCTTGATGCGATTGAGTTTTTGAGTTTTATTCGAGAAAAATGTCAATTGTTAGATATGGATGAAAGCTTTTTATATCGCAGCATCAATGAAGGCTTTTCGGGGGGCGAAAAAAAGCGCAATGAGATTTTGCAAATGATGGCGCTGAATCCCAAACTTGCCATTCTTGATGAAACGGATTCTGGTTTGGATATCGATGCTTTACGAGAGATTTCAAAAGGGGTTAATGCAATGCGCGCTCCCGATCGTGCCATTATCTTGGTGACCCATTATCAACGATTACTGAACTATATCGAGCCTGATTATATTCATGTCTTAGCGGATGGTTGTATCATCAAATCAGGTGATAAATCTTTGGCGCTTGAATTAGAAGAAAAAGGGTATAGCTGGCTGGAGGAGAAAGAGCAAGCATGAGCGAACTCTTAGCGTTTTATCAAAAAGAAGCCGACAAACAAGCGTCTAATATCGCTTGGTTACATGCCATTCAAAAGGCTGCGATAGGGGATTTTGCACAGTTGGGATTTCCAACACGCTTTCATGAAGAGTGGAAATATACGACTGTTGATTCATTTTTAAAACAACCCTTTACTGTTTCAAAATCGAGTCAAGAAAACAGGAAAGGGCAAGCATCTGACTTTTCCATTGGTCTTCCTATTCATCTTCAACATGGAATTGTGCTTGATGCGCAAGATGCGTGGAAGGAAAGCTTACCTTGCGGTGTTGTGATAGAACCTTTAGACAAAGCGTTGGTGAATCACCCTGACATCATACAGCCTTATTTAAACCAAGTCTTGCCACAACAGCATGCTTTCCAGGCTTTAAATACAGCCATGCTTCACAAAGGATTATTTATTTATGTCCCGAAAGGTGTTTCTGTACCCACACCTCTTTATCTTTCGCATTGGCAAGATAAAGAAAACGAAGCGACCTATATTCGCCACTTGGTGGTTTTAGAAGAAGAGAGTTCGGCTTGCATCATTGAAGATTATCAAGGTGCACCCAACAGATGCTATTTTACCAACGCGATGAGTGAAGTCAGTTTGGCGAGTGGCGCTCATTTGACTCATTATAAGGTGCAAAGAGAGAGCAAGCTTGCTTATCACATCGGGCATCTTGCGGTTCGTCAAGCCGCAAAAAGTCAATTGGACAGCCATTCTTTTAGTTTTGGTGGCGGGTGGGTGCGCAGTGATATGTCAGTGACCCTTGAAGGAGAAAAGGCTCGTTGTTTGATGAATGGCGTATACCTTCCTAGTGATTCTCAACATATCGATCACCATACGTTGGTGACTCATCAAGCACCAAATTGTCACAGTGAGCAAGATTATAAGGGGATCTTAAGTGGTCATGCACGTGCGGTATTTAATGGTCGGGTAGTAGTGGTCAAAGATGCTAAACAAACGGATGCAAAACAGCAAAATAAAAATATATTATTGTCTGCCCATTCAGAAATTGACACCAAACCGCAGTTGGAAATCTTTGCTGATGATGTGGTTTGTACCCATGGCGCAACGGTGGGCCAGCTTGATCAAGATGCACTATTTTATTTGGCCTCTCGTGGGATCAGTCATCTCGATGCAGTTCGCTACTTAGTGCAAGCGTTTACGGTTGATAATTTGCGTTTGATTGGTCATGCTGAGTTGGCAGAGTGGTTAGGACATTTAATGCTTGATAATGACGCTCTTGCTAAGACTTAAGAAAGGGATGAAATAATGAAAAAGATTGAGAGTGCTTCTCTGGAAGCGATACGCCGTGATTTCCCAGCCTTACATCAGTCGGTCAATGGACATCCTTTGATTTATTTTGACAATGCAGCGACCACACAAAAACCGCTGGCGGTGATTGATGCCATCAATGAATTTTATCGCCACGATAATGCTAATGTTCATCGAGCGGTCCATGCATTAAGCAATCGAGCCACCAAGCTTTTTGAAGAAGTTCGCACAAAAGTCATGCGTTTTATCAATGCCTATTCCACCCGTGAATGCATTTTCGTTCGTGGAACAACAGAGGCAATTAATTTGGTGGCTCAAAGTTTTGTGGCTCCTCGTATATTACCTGGGGAAGAGATATTGATTACGCATATGGAGCATCATTCCAATATTGTTCCATGGCAATTGTTAGCCAAAAAAACAGGGGCGAATATTCGCGTTGCACCAATTTCTCTTCAAGGTGAAATCCTGTTGGATGAGTTTGAAAAAAAATTATCAGCGAATACGAAGGTTGTGGCTTTGACCTATGTGTCTAATGCATTAGGAACCATCAATCCTGTGAAAAAAATGATTGAAATGGCTCATGATTATGGTGCCATTGTCCTTTTGGATGGCGCTCAAGCAACGGCCCATTTAGATATCGATGTACAAGAATTGAATTGTGATTTTTATGCCTTTTCCAGCCACAAGATGTATGGTCCGACAGGGATTGGGGTGTTGTGGGGAAGAGAAGCACTCCTAGATAGCATGGCACCTTATCAAGGTGGGGGTGAAATGATTGCCTCCGTTTCATTTGATGCGACTGAATATGCGCCATTGCCCTATAAGTTTGAAGCAGGAACACCGAATATTGCTGGTGCAATCGGATTGGGGGCTGCGATGGATTATTTGTCTTCATTGGATATGGAAGCCATCATGGCTCATGAAGCCCATTTGCTTGAATATGCGACCAACGCAGTCAAATCTGTGAAAGGGTTTAACTTGATTGGAACGGCAAAAGAAAAAGTACCCATCATCTCCTTTGTCCATGGCAAAATTCATGCTCATGATATCGGAACCATTCTAGATAATGAAGGGATAGCGATTCGTAGCGGGCATCATTGTGCGATGCCTTTGATGGATT
>JAKBCM010000042.1 GCA_021807845.1 Pseudomonadota bacterium | reverse complement strand
GTTTTTTTTAGCTTCTTCATAAATTTTAAAAGGTTTGTTTTGATATTTTTTATAATATGCTATACTATTTCTGTAACAATACCATTAACTATTGTTATTGTTTTGCCATCAGTTGTAGTAAATTGGCCGGAAACATCTGTGTTATTAGCAATATTTCCCGAAACGATTGACAATGTATTTATGATATTTTTATTATCATGTTGATTAATTTTTAGACAAAGAGGTGTTTGGTGATCAACTCTAAGCTCATAGGCGGTGTATTACTCATTGTAGGTACATCGATTGGTGGAGGCATGCTAGCTCTACCTGTAGCCACCGCAGAAGCAGGCATCACCCATTCTATTATTTTTTTGATTTTTTGCTGGTTGGTGATGACGACTGGTGCTTTGTTGATTCTTGAGGTTAATTTACGCCTACCAGCCGGCAGCAATATGGTTTCTATGGCAAAAGAAACGCTTGGAATCCCCGGACAAATCATTGCATGGGTGACCTATCTTTTTCTCCTTTATACCTTACTGGCCGCTTATATATCTGGTGGCAGTGATGTATTTAATAGTTTACTTCACAAAGTTCATATCGACCTACCCAACTCGCTCACCTCCTTACTCTTTACTTTGTTATTTAGCCTAGTCATTTACAGCGGCATTCGTGCAGTTGATTATGTGAATCGTGGCTTGATGTTTGGTAAACTAGGTATTTATGTATTACTGATCTTCATCATTAGTCCGCACATCAGTACCACAACGTTAAGCGGCGGATCATTGCAAGCCATCACAGGCAGTTTGATGATATTGATAACCTCTTTTGGTTTCGCATCAATTGTTCCAAGTCTTAGAGAGTATTTTGAAGATGATATTCCAACTTTACGGAAAGTCATCTTATTAGGTTCATTGGTTCCTCTGGTATGTTATATCTTATGGGAAGTCATCATCATGGGAGTTGTAGAGCGTGATGGAAATCATGGTCTCATCGCCTTAATGAGTAGCGATCATGCAACCAGTGGCTTAACAGACGCATTAAATCATGCCATTCATAATCATTGGATCACCGGCTTTTTTGGATTTTTCACCTCTATTTGCATGATCACAGCATTTTTGGGTGTCTCTCTCGGTTTGTTCGATTTTCTCGCAGATGGCTTGAAGCTTAAAAAAGAGGGGCGTCAAGGAAAATATACCTTAGCACTTACTTTTCTACCCCCCCTCATCATCGTATTGATGAGCCCGGGGATTTATATACAAGCCTTGAGTTACGCAGGGATTTGTTGTGTGATTCTTCTGTTGCTACTCCCCACACTGATGGCTTGGCGAGGGAGAAAAATGAGTCTGAATGGGATTCATCAAGTGATGATTCCTGGCGGTAATCTGAGCTTGTTGATGATTGGTTTTGTTGCTTTATTCTTACTGAGTTTGGCACTATAGAGTTGGTAACTATTCAACACAAATTTATTGACATTGCCCAGTGCCAGGCATAAGATTTCTTTATTTTTTTGCCCATGGATACGTATGGATATTGATCATTTACGCTCGTTAGTGAGTGAAGATTTTGATGCAGTCAATGCATTAATTATCGAAAGGATCCAATCTCCCGTACCCCTGATAAATGACATAGCAAGCCATATCATACAAAGTGGTGGCAAACGCTTGCGACCTCTATTGGTTCTTCTGGTGAGTCATGCCTGTCGCTATAAAGGGAAGGACCACATCAAGCTTGCCGCAATGGTCGAATTTTTTCATACCGCCACTCTTTTACACGATGATGTTGTCGATGATTCATTGCTCCGCCGTGGTAACGAAACATCTAATAAAATCTGGGGGAACAAGGCCAGTATTTTGGTAGGTGATTATTTATTCACGAAGTACTTGCAACTGATGGTCGATGTAGGAAACATCGATATCATCCAACTTCTTGTAGGCATTGCCCCCCAGATGGGATGTGGAGAAATTCAAGAATTTTCTAACCGCAACAATATGACCCTAACAGAAGAGGATTATTTTGATGTGATCCGCTCAAAAACCTCTCTTTTTTTTGCCGCATCCTCCACAGTAGGTGCTCTGATAAGCAAAGTAGATACGCCCATACAGAAAAGTTTATATGCCTATGGAATACACTTGGGAAATGCTTTTCAATTGATAGATGACGCCCTTGATTATTGTTCAAATGCAAAAACTTTGGGCAAAGACATTGGCAGTGATTTGGCTTGCGGCAAAGTAACGCTACCATTACTACATGTGATTAAACATGGCACAAAAGAACAACAAATAAAAATTAAAGAAAGCTTAGAGCAAGGGTCATCCAACTATTTGCCAGATATCTTACAAGCGATAGAGGAGACAAAAGCAATCGAATATACTCGTAGTATTGCTTGCAGAGAAGTAGATTCTGCTATTTCTACCCTACAAATTCTACCTGATTCTATCTATAAAGATGCACTAGTGGCGTTCTCTCACTACGCAATTGATCGAAATTTTTGATTCGCCCTCAGTAAATGACTGGAGCTATAATGTTAGAGCTTGATACGCTACTTAAGCCTTCTTGGGGTGCAGAAAAATGGATCCTTGAAGGATGGAATAAAATCACCGATGAAGAAAAACAAAGCATCAACACTCGGGTGGAGCAACTTTTTAAAAATGGGCTCCCCTTTGAATTAAAGCACGATAAGTTATTGTATCTTTATATATTTGCATTGATGGCGCAATTGGAAGTCTTAGGTATTCAATTGCCGATGAGATTTGAAGATGAAATGCAAAATCCAGAGTTTAAGAAACGGATGCGCGCACAATTGGTCGATGAAATTTTTCATGCCATTGTGTTTACTAAAATCAGTTTTTTATTATCTGCACCCTATGCCTCCCCACCCTCCTATAGTGAACAGCTTGAAAAAATTTGTCATTTTGTAAGAGCTCAAGACTGCCTTAAAGTAGGAATGGTAGTCATGAATTTGATTTGTGAAGGTTTGGTTGAAGAAGTTTTTATGACCTTTTACCAAAATAATATTGCGCCTGAACTGTTTGAAATCATCCTGGCTGATGAGCACCGTCATGTTTGCGAGGCAGATTTGTATGGTGAAATTGGCCTACCAGACAAAGACACGTTGGTAGACAAACTTCAGGAGCTAGAAGAGCTTCTCATTGCGACTTTTACATTGCAACCCAAATATTCCATCGCACTGAGTTCGTTATTAGGTCCACAAGGAACCGGAGCTTTCTTATTAGCACTGCACGAAAAACATATGCGGCAGCTCAAAAAAATACACATGACGCCAAGCAAGAAATGGGAACTGCTCTTTCAATTGGTTCCTTATTTTTATTCAGAGGTTCAACCTCATCTTGAAGAGATCAATGAGGAGATTAACCTCGAAATTCGTGAAATTGAAATGACATCAACTCGAAAATTCCTAATGACACAATTGAATGCGCCAGGTGATCCCACCATGGTTGCCCAATTCAATATTGACATCAGTTCCTTGGGTTTTTATGAAAACAAATACACGAGTGAAACTTTGACGGTCTTGATGATGCAAGCAGTCAGCAGTGTATTGGCAGAGCATTCTTCCTTTCGCAATTTTTTGAGTTTCAAAAAAATGTATCAAAGTCGTGGGGCTTTCGTTTCTTTCATGGAAAAAATACCTGATTGTGAAGATCATATCGGATCTGTTTATTTCAAAGATTGCCATACCATGAGTACGCATGAGCTATCAGCCAAGATCAAACGAGCCATGCAAATGATGACTTATTGTTACAAAAAGCGTGAACAAATTGAAAAAGAACACCCTGAGCTGAAAAGCCACCTAGACAACATTCTTTATGATTGGGCACATGATTTACATCCATGGCCTACACCAGGAAACTACAGTGTTTATTTGAGTAATATTGGAACATATGGCTACACCCAAGCGAAAACGCCTCTCTTAAAACCAACAGGCTTACATATTTTATTACTTGCAGTTGAGCGCAAACCTGTTTGGAATGATGTCACACAACAATTTGAACCGAAAGATGTATTACCAGTTTCAATTAGTGCTGACACCCGAATTTTTGATGGGCTACTGCCTATTCCGGATTGGCTAAACAAAGCCTTTCAAACAGCAGTTCTAAAGATGCAAGAAGAAGAACTTTATCCTACTCATGAAAAAATGATAAAGAAAAAAGAGGATAAAACCAAATTAGAAAAAATGTTTGAAGATTTATTAAATCAAAATAGCAAATACACCAATAATGAATTAATCATCAACTTTCTCAATCAAAATAAAAAATTGGTGATTAAAGAGGCAAAAAAAATATTTGGAGAAGAGTTAGAGATCTATGGTGAAAGATTAACCCAACACTCTGATTTGAAAAACCTCGCAGATAACCTTCTACTCGATTATTTGGGATTTGATGCTGAGAAAGCAGCTAAAGACGAAAAATTCACCCAAATCATGGATAAACTGTTGTCTGAAGATATAGAACAAGGCTATCGCATATTGGTTGGATTACAAACAGTTTGGGTTGATTATGTGGATGTTGAGGCAGTATTTGAAGTGGCTTATCAAAACATCTCTCAATCTCGACTGTACCGATTGTCTCAATTTATCCCAAGCATTCTAAAAGGCCAAAAGTTGCCTACAATGAGCGATTAGGATTCTATGTCAAACACACGACCTTTTTTAAAATGGGCGGGCAACAAATATCGCTGTCTTCAACATATCCTTCTATCCCTTCCTCCGTCTTCGAGGCTCATTGAACCTTTTGTTGGATCAGCTGCCGTCTTTTTAAATACGTCCTATCCTGATTATTTATTAGGCGAAGCCAATCGTGATTTGGTTGATCTTTTTCATTTAGTTCAACAAGAGGGCGATGATTTCATTTCATATTGCCGATCCTTCTTTACGAAAGATAATAATGAGTCATCTGCTTACTATGACATTCGTCAACAATTTAATGCTTGTCAAAATAAAAGACAACGGGCTGCCATGTTTTTATATTTAAACCGGCATGGGTATAATGGCTTGTGTCGATATAATCAAACCGGGGGGTATAATGTGCCATTTGGTCGATATGCAATCCCTTATTTTCCTCATAAAGAAATGCAAGCCTTTCACCAGAAAAGTCAGAAAGCGACCATCATCCATAGCGATTTTCGTCAAACATTCAAGAAAGCCAAATCAGGCGATGTCATATACTGCGACCCACCTTATGCACCAATAAAGCAAAGCAGCAATTTTTCTTCATATACCGATACACAATTTGGCGAAGCTGAGCAAGTCATTCTGGCTGAATTAGCACGAAACGCCGCTCACAAAGGAATGACGGTGATTATTTCTAATCATGACACAGACTTTACTCGCTATCATTATCGTGACAGTCACATTCAATCTTTTTCAGTCAAGCGACACATCAGCTGTAAAAAGAACGATCGAAAACCCGCAAAAGAACTGTTAGCTGTTTTTTGCTAAATGCCCATGCACATGGTCTTTTAAGAAAAATGAAACAATGATGACTGCGAGAAGCGAGATGGGTAAAACCGACAGTGCCGCTTGATAATCACCAATCGAATAAATATGTTCCCCGTTTACCAAACCATTGTTGCCAAACGTGTCCAGGAGTTTGCCCACCAATGGTTGAAAAATAACACCGCCTAATGTCACTATCATATTCGTTGCGGCAAACACAGTGCTCGACAATTCTGCACCACTATTTTCCTTTGCCATAATAAACACAATGAGTTCAGTGCCGCTAAAAACACCATAGAGGAATAACAAAATACACAACGGGGTATAAGACAAGTGTGGCCAGTATAAAATGATGGAGATACAAACAAATGCTGATATAGCACCGACAACGAGCGGCAATACCCGACGCGCACTCAGATCTGATAAATATCCAGCAATAGGTGCACCGACAGCCCAACCCAAAAACATACAAGAAATGGCTTTTGCAGCTTGAACTTTACTTAAATGATGCGCATGCTCGAGGTATGTTTTCCCCCACAGCTCACCAAATACAGACAAAGAGGTATAAAGACAAGCACCCACAAAACCAATCAACCATACCTCTTTTGATACCAGTACCTTTACCACGTTTCGAAAAAAATTAGGCAGTGGCTCTGTTTTCATGGGATGCTCTCCTGGACCATCTCTTACCACCAAAAAAATCAACGCAGTCAACAACAGTCCTATCACAACCATCATCGATAACACGTATGACAATCCCATAGAGTCTGCCATTTTTGTGATTTTTATTTCACCATAAACCAGGCCAAGCATACCTAAAGTGGTAATGAGTCCCGCAACAAGTGAAAAGAACTGCCGAGGCAACCAATAAAGAGCTAAAGAGAGAACCCCTACAAATGCAAAAGATGAGCCGAAACCCACTAAAAATCTTCCTGAGCCAGCAATGATGAGCGAAGACGAGAAAGAAAATAAGAATGAGCCTACGGTACAACATAAGCAGGCAAAAAACAAAAGCCTGCGAGGACCATATCTATCCATCAGCATACCCACAGGCATTTGCATTGGGGAGTAGGCAAAGTAGTAAACCGCTGATAACTGACCGAAAGCTGTGGCTGAAATATTACCAAATGCCGCAGTAAGCTCATCTTGTAGCGCCCCAGGAATAATCCGCAAGATAAACTCATAGCAATAAAATAGTGCGGCCACTATACAAACAAGGGAGCCAAACAAAATTTGGTTTCGCTTAGAAACCTTACTTATTTCTAACATGGATACTTGCATGGGCATGGGTTTCTTTTAAGAAAAAAGTTAAAACGGCGGCAATCAAAATGCCTATCGGAATCACTGACAAAGCAAATTGATAATCACCAGCAGTATAGAACTGTTGCATTTTATCAAAGGGAATTGTAGTTAACATTGCTTCCCGTCTAATTAAGCTCCAGTCTAATAACCGACCAACTAACGGTTGGAGAAACATCGCACCAATCATCACAACCATATTGGTCATTGCAATAGCAGTTCCTGCGGCTTCTGAAGGACTGACTTCTCGACCCACAGCAAATACAATAGATTGTACACTATAGAACAATCCTAGGAAAAACATCAGCACACTGATGGTTTTAACATGAAGTCCTGGAACGTAGAGAATGATCGTCATGATGATGGCAGCACCCACGGCCCCGACAAACATGGGTAATTTGCGACGCTTTAATTTATCAGAAATAAATCCCATCGATGGAGCGCCAATGGTGAATCCTAAAAATAAGATGGAATTACAGAAGTTAGCACTGGCATGACTCAAACCATGGGCATGACTTAAGTATGGAATTCCCCATAATTCCGCAAATACAGTGGTGGGCAAATAGACTAAGCAGCCATACATTCCATTGATCCAAATTTGTTTATTACGAACAATGATTCCTAAGTCAATCATGTTTTTTCTGAAGCTATGGATGGTACCGCTGTGTTTTTGGTGTCGTTTGTGATCTTTGATCCCAAGCCACAGTACCACAGTGAGCCCAATACCAAAAATAGCAGTGAAATTAACCGTTTGCTGCCACCCTATCCAAGTCACCATTTCACCAAGCAAATTATCCCCAATCATCGCCCCAATTGTTCCTAAAGCTGTGGCAAGCCCCGCAACCATAGCCAGTTTGTCCTCTGGTAACCAAAGGGTTGCAAGTTTTAAAACGCCCACAAAAGCGAATGCTGAACCAAAACCGACTAAGAATCGCCCCACTGCCGCAACACTAAAAGAAAAAGTATCTGCAAATAGGAACGTACCAACCACACAAATAAGGCACGCGGCAGTCAACAAGCGTCTTGGACCAAAACGGTCCATAAAAACACCCACTGGCAATTGCATAGGGACATAAGCGTAATAATAAAATGCGGACAATAAACCAAAGCCCGTAGCTGATAAATTAAAATGTTGGCGTAAAGCATGTTCCATCACACTAGGAGAAATCCGCAAGAAATACTCATAAGAGTAAAAAATAGCGCCAAGCGCACAAATCATCCAAGCTACCCAAAGGTATTTTTTGTTATTGGTCATGGACAAAACGAACTCCTTAACTAAAAAGGTTCAGTTCTAGGAAAAAGTGTAAGACTTATAAATAAGTAGCAGTCCGACTGACTCCACTCGCTATCGCTGCATTTGCAACAGCAACCGGCACCCTCTCGCGTAACCGAGGATCTATCGGTTTTGGTAAAATATAATGCGCACCAAAATCCCAATGACTAACTCCAGGATAATTGGCGATGACTTCTTTAGGAACGGGATCATGCACTAACATTCTAATCGCATCAACAGCAGCTATTTGCATGGCTTGATTGATAGCCGTAGCGCGTACATCAAGTGCTCCTCTAAAAATATAAGGAAAACACAAAACATTGTTGACTTGGTTCGGATAGTCACTTCGACCCGTAGCAATAATGAGATCCTCACGAGCTTGTATGGCCAATTCTGGCCTAATTTCAGGATTAGGATTAGAGAGAGCAAATATAATAGGTTTTGGAGCCATTGACTGCAATAATGGTACATTCAATAAATCAGGTTTAGCAACCCCGATAAATACATCAGCATCAACCATCGCATCTTCTAAGGTTCTACAATGGGTTTCTCTTGCAAAAGGGAGCTTATAAGTATTTAAATCATCACGCCCAGAATGAATCACTCCCTTGCTATCTAACAAGAGCATATTTTGCATATCAGCGCCTAATGCAGCCAGTAGTCGCATAGAAGCAATCCCTGCAGAACCTGCCCCAATACATACAATGCGTGCATCTTGTAGCTTTTTATGTTGTAATTCAAGCGCGTTTAAAAGTCCTGCCGCAACCACAATAGCGGTGCCATGTTGGTCATCATGGAACACTGGAATTTGCAATTGGCTCATCAACGCTTGCTCAATAACAAAACACTCCGGTGCCTTAATGTCTTCTAGATTGATACCACCAAACGTAGGCGAGATATTTTTTACCGTTGAAATGAAGGCGTCAGTATCTTGTGTATCAATCTCTATATCAAACACATCAATATCAGCAAACTGTTTGAATAAAACGGCTTTACCTTCCATCACTGGTTTGCTTGCTAATGGGCCCACATCCCCTAAACCCAGAACTGCGGTACCATTAGAAATCACAGCAATCAGATTGCCTTTTGAAGTGAATCGATAAACATGATCTGGATTTTCAGCAATAGAAAGCACAGGCTCTGCTACTCCAGGAGAATAAGCAAGAGATAAATCATCTTGAGAGTTTGTCGGCTTTGTCACATGAACCCCGAGTTTTCCTGGTGTAGGAAACTCATGGTAATGCAAAGCACGTTGTTTCAATACCTCTTCATCCAAAGTGAATGTCCTCTTAATGCATCAAACCTTTAAAAAAATTTTACTCGGTGATGGTGATACTTTCAAAAAATCATATAGAAAATTTCACTCAATGAACAGCCATTTTGAAAAAAAAAGGCGCATTATTAATGCGCCATTAGGTTATTGCATTGATTTTATTACGATTATTTTATTTCAAAGAAAGCAAAAAAAATTATGCATCAGCCTCTTTTTTACCGCGCGTTTTATATCTATCACGGAATTTTTGTACCCGACCACCTGTATCCACTAATTTTTGCTTGCCGGTGTAAAAAGGATGGCAATTGGCACATACTTCGATGCTCAAATCTTCACACAAGGTTGAACTGGTTTCAAATACATTGCCACAACTACAGGTCACGTTTATGCTTTTATACTCAGGATGGATCGAAGTTTTCATAATACGACTCTCTTATTTCTAACGAACATCGCCACCTAATCAGGGTTAGGTACCATGTTCTTGATAATTAAATAACGCGTAACACTAGCAGAAATGGTTGATAAAATCAAACTTAATTCATAGTATAACGGAGGCTCTCATCACATATTGGAGGATAGATGAGTAAAGTAACTAAGTTAGGCATGCTGTTATTAGGTATCATCATTCA
>JAKBCM010000041.1 GCA_021807845.1 Pseudomonadota bacterium | reverse complement strand
ATTGTGACTGAAGCTTGTCGAAACTTAACAGGAGTAAAAGCGGCTCCTGTGATTAAAGATGCACTGAGAAACCTCTACAACCAAGCAAAATTGGCAGATGTTTATAAAGCCTTGATCATGTCTGCCACTGCGTTTGTTGAAACAGATCCAAACGATACCTATTGGAGTGCGCGTCTATTGCTAGATAGTAACCGTCATGAAGCCTTACAAAAATTACATATGCAAGAAGAAGCCACGTTTGATGAAATGGCATCCCTCTATCCCCTTTATTTCAAACAATATATTGCTCATGGCATTACCCAAGGCATTCTTGACCCCAAATTAGGCGAATTTGATTTAGACAGACTCGGCAGCGCCTTATTACCTGAACGCGATATGCAATTTACTTATTTGAGTTTACAAACACTCTATGACCGTTACTTTATCCATGAAAAAGGCATTCGTTATGAGCTGCCCCAAGCCTTTTTCATGCGAGTTTCTATGGGACTTGCCATTCGGGAACAGAATAAAGAGGAAAAAGCCATTGAATTTTATCAATTGCTATCTTCTTTTGATTATATGGCATCAACCCCCACCCTATTTAATGCAGGTACCGTGCGCCCACAATTATCTAGCTGCTATTTAACCACTGTTCCTGATCATTTAGATGGTATTTACAGTGCCATCAAAGATAATGCTCTCCTCTCTAAATTTGCAGGTGGTCTTGGCAATGACTGGACACCGGTACGCGCGATGGGTGCTCATATCAAAGGCACCAATGGCCGCTCACAAGGCGTTGTCCCCTTTTTGAATGTTGCCGATGCGACTGCTGTAGCCGTGAATCAAGGTGGCAAACGAAAAGGAGCCGTATGCGCTTATCTTGAATGCTGGCACCGTGATGTAGAAGAATTTTTAGAACTACGTAAAAACACAGGCGACGATAGACGACGGACTCACGATATGAATACTGCGCTCTGGATCCCTGATTTGTTCATGAAGCGCGTGCATGAAGAAGGCAATTGGACGCTGTTTTCTCCAGATGAAGTCCCAGAGCTCCATGAATTATATGGCAAGGCCTTTGAAGCCAGATACATTGAATGTGAAGAACAAGCAGCCCTTGGAAAAATTCACAATAGCAAAACCGTTCCAGCGATTAAGTTGTGGCGAAAAATGCTATCCATGCTCTTTGAAACAGGCCACCCATGGCTTACCTTTAAAGATGCTTGCAATGTGCGCTCTCCACAACAGCATGCAGGTGTGATTCATAGCTCCAACTTGTGTACTGAAATCACTCTCAACACATCACAAGATGAAATTGCTGTCTGTAACTTAGGCAGTGTGAACCTACCTCAGCACATCAAAAAAGGCAAATTGGACAAAGAAAAGTTGAAACGGACTATCCATACCGCCATTCGCATGTTGGATAACGTCATTGATATTAATTATTATTCCGTCCCTCAAGCACGAAACTCTAATTTAAAACATCGTCCAGTTGGCTTAGGGTTGATGGGATTTCAAGATGCGTTGTATGCGCTTCATCTTGACTACACCTCAAGTGCCGCTGTTGAATTTGCAGATACCTCGATGGAATTGATAAGCTATTACGCTATTGAAGCGTCATGTGAATTAGCGAAAGAACGGGGCAAATACCAAAGCTATGAAGGATCTTTATGGAGCAAAGGAATTCTTCCCATTGACTCCATCAATCTACTGCAACAAACCCGTGGCCAATTCTTAGAGCAAGATAGATCACAACGCTTAGATTGGGAAGCATTGCGCGTCAAGGTACGTACCCAAGGCATGCGTAACTCCAACGTCATGGCCATAGCACCAACAGCCACCATTTCAAACATTTGTGGGGTCTCTCAATCCATTGAACCGACCTACCAAAATCTCTATGTGAAATCAAATCTTTCCGGTGAATTTACCATCGTTAATCCTTACTTGGTGGCTGATTTAAAAGCACTCAACTTATGGGATGCAGTGATGGTCAATGATCTCAAGTATTTCAATGGCAGTGTGCAACACATCAACCGAATTCCAGCCAACTTAAAAGCGCGTTATGCCACTTCCTTTGAAATGGACCCCATCTGGCTCATTGAGGCGGCCTCTCGTCGACAAAAATGGCTAGACCAAGCACAATCACTCAATGTTTATATGGCAAAACCATCCGGGAAGAAGCTGGATGAGTTGTATCGTCAGGCATGGATCAGAGGCTTAAAAACAACTTATTACTTGCGTAGTTCAAGCGCCAGTAATGCCGAAAAATCAACTATCACCGATCTTGCACTAAACGCCGTGAGTCTCGATGAGCCTAAAGCTTGCCTCATCACTGATCCTGAATGCGAAGCATGCCAATAAATACAACCTTTACAAGGAGAACCCTATGACAAGCCCTATGACAGACCACGCAAATACAACTCAAATCGGCGGATTGACCGGCCTTGAGTTATTAGAAATGGGAGCCAACCGAATCCATGTGGATGATAAAAAAATAATCAACTGTCGTGCCGATTTAAACCAATTGGTGCCCTTTAAATATAAATGGGCTTGGGATAAATACTTAACTGCTTGTGCCAATCATTGGATGCCCAATGAAATCAACATGAGCGCCGATCTGGCTTTATGGAATGATCCCAATGGATTAACAGCTGATGAAAGATTGATCATCAAACGTAATCTTGGCTTTTTCTCAACCGCTGATTCATTGGTCGCCAATAATCTGGTATTAGCAGTATATCGTCATATCACCAATCCAGAATGTCGACAATATCTCTTGCGTCAAGCATTTGAAGAGGCATTACATACCCATGCCTATCAATATGTGATTGAAAGCTTAGGCCTCGATGAAGCCGAAGTGTTTAATATGTATCGTGAAATTCCGTCTGTAGCGACCAAAGCATCTTGGGCCTTACCCTTTACGCAAAGTTTAAGTGATCCTAATTTCCATACCGGCACACCATCAGAAGATCAGCGTTTGTTGCGTGATTTGATTGCATTCTATGTTGTTTTTGAAGGGATCTTTTTCTACGTAGGCTTTACCCAAATTTTATCGATGGGTAGACGCAATAAAATGGTCGGAACTTCAGAGCAATTTCAATACATTTTGCGTGATGAATCCATGCACATGAATTTTGGTATCGATGTGATCAATCAAATCAAAATTGAAAATCCCCATTTATGGACCGCTGAATTCAAAAAAGACATCATCGAGCTCATCAAAGAAGGTGTTGCCATGGAGTATCAATATGCCAAAGACACCATGCCACACGGTATTTTGGGCATGAATGCTGAAATGTTTGAAGAGTATTTACATTTCATCGCTAATCGTCGCTTAAACCAAATTGGCTTGGCAGAGCTTTATCCAGGCGCTGAAAATCCATTCCCATGGATGAGCGAAATGATGGATCTGAAAAAGGAAAAGAACTTCTTTGAAACCCGAGTCATTGAGTATCAAGCTGGTGGAACTTTAAGTTGGGATGATGAGCAATAGACCTGCTATAGGTTAAAGAGGACGGCTCGATGAATGGCTTGTCTCATCAATATGGAGTGTGAGCCCCAGATGATCAGCTAATTTAGTCATCATCGATGATTTTGCTTCGTCTTGATAACGCTTCAATTGCAAAGAAGGTGTATCACCGGAATAACATTGATCAATAAAGATTTTCAGTTCTTTAAAGCAACGAAATGCCGATTGAACATCTACTTCAATCACCTTAAATTTTAGGCGCATGGCAAATTCTCCAAGCATCAAGGGATTATTTAACATGCGCTTTTCATCCAATTGATCTAACGCAAATAAATCAACCTCATGTTGTTTTACTTCGCTTCTGGTTTGCGCATTGGGTAAGCCAATCAATCTCTGAACAAATGACGTGATGGACTCTTCTTGAAAATCCAAAAATTTATTTCTTTTGAACCATTGTTGTAGCGTGTATCTCCCGAAAAAGGATTGATACAGATAGGGATGGCGATTTTCTGGATGTTCTTCCTGAGGAATAAACGCTGTAAATGAATGGGTAGAATGCCAACCAAAATCAATTGTGTCTACTTGCTGACTTGCTATTTTGACTAAGTAAGCCAAAATGATGTCCTCAGATGCTGAAGGAGGCAGGAGCATCTCTTGTTTTTGACTCGCAAGTTGCGCTTGACTTGAATCAATCGCCACCATACTTGCCTGCATTTCGCCAATAAGGCTGGCTGGGGCACCTGCCATCATAACCCCTTAATCCCTGACCATGCTCATAAATGTTTCATGTACATCTTGCCCACTGGCGACAGTCAAATCCTGCTTTTGATGCATATAAAACCCACTAAAATAATAAAATACGCTCTATTTGTTTTTTATTATTTTAGTATAGTATAAAAATCGGGCAAATATGTTCAGTGTAAATAAATAAGCCAAGAACGCTTCGTATCCCGTGCCCCTGCCCGGTTTTAATGAGCAGAGGTCATACATAGGGTTATATGGTTTGTTTCCAGTACTGGAGATGAATGGCTATTGACGCAACTGTGGGAATAAAATCACATCTCGGATGGAGCCTGAGTTGGTAAATAGCATCACTAACCGATCGATGCCAATCCCTTCCCCAGCGGTGGGTGGTAGGCCATATTCCAAAGCTTCGATATAGTCACTATCAAAATGCATGGCTTCTAGATCGCCCGCTTCTTTATCAAGGACTTGTTTTTGAAAGCGTTCAGCTTGATCTTCTGCATCATTCAATTCCGAAAATCCATTGGCTATTTCGCGACCCATGATAAAAAACTCAAATCGGTCGGTTACTTCTGGATTTTTTTCATTACGTCTGGCCAGAGGTGAAACTTCAGTGGGATATTCCGTCACAAAGGTGGGTTGGATCAGTTGATGTTCAATGGTTTCTTCAAAGATAATCATCTGCAATTTACCCAAACCATCTGTCTTTTTATAAGGGAGTTTCAGCTCTTCTAACAAGTTGCGACAACTGTCTATGGTTTCTAGTTGAGAAGCTTTGAGTTCCTTATGATATTTTAAAATGGCTTCTTTGATACTGATGCGGGCAAACGGTTTCGAAAAATCGATGGTTTGGCCTTGATAAGTGATTTCTCTCTTTCCTAACACTTCATCACACAAATGACGCATCAATTGCTCGGTAAAATCCATCAAATCTTCATAATCAGCATAGGCTTGATAAAACTCGATCATGGTGAATTCGGGATTATGACGAGTTGAGATCCCTTCATTCCGAAAATTGCGATTGATTTCATACACGCGTTCAAATCCACCCACCACCAATCGCTTGAGATAAAGTTCAGGCGCTATCCTTAAAAACATTTGCATGTCCAGGGTGTTGTGATGGGTGACAAAAGGACGTGCCAGTGCACCGCCTGGAATGGGATGCATCATCGGCGTTTCAACTTCTAAGAACTGATGACTATCCATGAATTGTCGACAGGCTTTCATGAGGCGTGATCGGATTAAAAACGTTTGACGACTGTCTTCGTTAGCAATCAAATCAACATATCGTTTACGATAACGCATTTCTTTTTCTGTCAAACCATGAAATTTATCAGGCAATGGCCGCAAGGATTTGGTTAAGAGTAAAAGAGACGTTGCATGCACAGTTAATTCACCGCTATTGGTGATGAATAATACGCCTTCTACGCCAACTATATCCCCCAAATCCCAATGCTTAAATTGCTCGTAAAGCGCTTCTAGCTCATTTTGACGAATATAAACTTGAATCCGGCCTGACATGTCTTGAATATGAAAAAAACTGGCCTTACCCATGATTCGACGCAACACAATACGCCCGGCAATCGCAACTTTAACCTGTTCTGTAGCCAACGTTTCTTTTGAACACTGTGCATATTGGATCATTAAATCATTGGCTAAGGCGTTTCGGCGAAATTGATTGGGAAAACGAAATCCCTCTTGACGCAAATCAGCCAACTTTTGTTTACGAATGTGATAAATTTCATTCTCATCTAACTCTTCTTCTATCATGTTTCTTGTACTCCAGCCTTAAGGCTTGCTTCAATAAATGGGTCAAGATCACCGTCTAAAACGGCTTGGGTATTACTTGTTTCAACGCCTGTACGTAAATCTTTGATGCGTGATTGATCAAGCACGTAAGAACGAATTTGCGCCCCCCAACCAATGTCTGACTTTGTTGCTTCTAACGCTTGCTGGGCAGCATTTTTCTTTTGCATTTCCAATTCATACAATTTAGCACGTAATTGCTTCATGGCTTGATCTTTATTTTTGTGTTGACTTCTGTCCGTTTGACACTGAACCACGATACCTGTTGGTAGATGGGTGAGTCGTACGGCAGAGTCCGTCCGATTCACATGCTGACCACCAGCTCCTGAGGCACGATAAGTGTCTACCCGTAAATCTTGTGG
This sequence comes from Pseudomonadota bacterium, assembly GCA_021807845.1. The sequence goes on along the minus strand of JAKBCM010000041.1, from coordinate 3,738 downwards.
GTTAATTTCAATTTCAATATCATCATCAATCTCAGGTGATACAAACACTGCTGCGAAAGACGTGTGACGTCTGTTACCAGAATCAAAAGGCGACTTACGTACGAGGCGATGAACACCTGTTTCAGTACGAAGCCATCCATAAGCATATTCCCCGGTAAAATGAATGGTAGCACTTTTGATGCCCGCAACATCTCCGGCTGAACACTCAACCAGCTCCGTCACAAAACCATGATGCTCGCCCCAACGCAAATACATCCGCAAAAGCATTTCAGCCCAATCTTGAGCTTCGGTTCCACCAGAACCTGATTGAATATCAAGAAACGCATGCGCATTATCCATTTTACCAGAGAACATTCGACGAAACTCACGCTGACCTACTTGGCTTTCAATCCCTTGTAGCTCGACCGCAACCTCATGCAACATACCATCGTCTTCTTCAGAGCGTGCCATCTCAAATAGAGCATTCAAATCAGCAATGGATCGACTTAATTGTTGCAATTGGTGAACAATGCTTTCTAATTCGGCACGTTCGCGACCCAAGGCTTGTGCTTCATCAGGATTATCCCAGATGCTGGGAGACTCTAATTCACGAATCACCTCTTCTAAGCGTTCGCTTTTGTGATCAAAGTCAAAGATACCCCCGAAGTGCTTGAACGCGCTTTTCTAAGTCCTCCAGAGAAAGAGTAATTTGATTCACTTCCAACATGAGTGGCCCTTATCGTCATAAATTAGGCCATTATTGTACAAGGAATAGTGATGACGGTATAGAGAGGAACGGATACACTATCACTATCCAATGAAAAAGGGTTCTATGTTGTCATTTAAACGAGATCATCTAGGTGTATTTCTCATCAGTTTTTCAATTTTAATCTTAGAAATCACCCTCACCAAAATTTTCTCAGTGACCCTTTGGTATCATTTTTCGTATTTAGTAATTTCTCTAGCCATGTTCGGGTTCAGTTTTGGTGGTTTATTGGTCTATCGATTCTTTGATGGGTTTAAAACAAATCACAACAAAAACCTTTTTTCACTGTCTATGATACTCGCGATCAGCATGCTTTTTGGTCTAAAAGTAGCCATGTCTTCTCATGTGTCTCTCTCTTTAAATCAGCATGATCTCTTCGTTTTTTTTGGTATTTATGTATTTTGTACTGCCCCATTTATTTTTAGCAGTATGATTCTTTCACTATTATTTATCAGGAGAGAAGAACACTCTGGTAGCATTTATGGTGCTGATTTACTTGGGGCGTCTATGGGGTGCGTTGCTGCCGTCCTACTGATAAGTGTTTTTTCAGCTCCCCAAGTGATTCTTATTGCGAGCTTATCTTGTGCCTTGGCTGCAATGGTTTTTATTACTCCCACAACGCGCTGGGATACATTATTGTCTACTCTGCTCATCAGTGTCATTGTAGGTCTCTTTGTCCACAGTCATTTCTTTTTTCACATCGATTTTAACAAAAGCTACTCAGAGGAGAGAGAGCATGTTCTTTTTGAAAAATGGTCTCCTTTAGCAAGAATCACTGTGTTATCAGATATTTATTTCAGAGGAAAAAACAGCAAGATGCCTTTTGGTTGGGGCATGAGTAAGACTTATCAACCTAAAGAACCGATAAAACAATTGTGGATAGAACAAGATGCCAATGCAGGCACACCTATTGAGCCGTTTGATGGTGATGTTTCCAAGGTGGATTTTTTAAAATATGACATCACTGCCTTACCTTACTATTTAAGAAAACAGGCAAATGTATTTATTCTGGGCGTTGGGGGCGGGCGAGATGTGTTAACAGCCCTGGTGTTTCACAACCCAAAGATCACAGGGGTTGATATTCATCCCACCATCATTGAGTTAATAAATCATCAATATCGCCATTTTGCAGGAGACCTCTATCAACTAAAACCTGTCTCCGTTTTTGTTCGAGAGGGCAGGAGCTTTTTAGCAAAGAGTCATCAATTGTTCGATATCATTCAGATCCCGTTGATTGACAGTTGGGCGGCAACGGTCGCTGGCGCTTTTGCAATGACAGAAAATGCTTTATACACCACTGAAGCCTTTCAGACCTACATACAACATTTAACGCCCGAAGGATTTCTAAGTGTGACAAGATTTTATTCTTCCCCAGAAACTCAAACCATCAAAATTGCACTTTTGGCAAGAGTGGCTCTTGAACACTTAAGCGTCAAAAACCCTGAACAACACATCGCTATCATTAAGAATACCGTAGCCCCCTATCCCTCCGTTGCCACCGTCTTAGTCAAACGAACGCCCATTTCAACAGCAGAAATCAAGCAAATCAAAAAAATAGCTCATGATCTTGCCTTTGATATCGTCTATCTCCCTTCTTATCCATTCAATGAGCCTCTTTTTAGTGAAGCGCTCACGACCAAACATATCGATTCATTGATATCAAACTATTATTACGATATTCGTCCACCTACAGACGATAAACCCTTCTTTTTTCAAATGTTTTATTTCTCACATTTAAAGGATTTACTGACCCATCAAGACATTGCGGGACAGGCATTCAATTATTTTGGAGTCATTGCCCTTTATTTTCTGTTACTCGTTTCCATTATTTTGGTATCACTTTTTTACCTCATTCCCTTTCTTTTAACCGAAAGAAGCCAGAAACCACCTTTACTTTGGGGCATGTACTTTATTTTGCTAGGTTTTGGTTTCATGTTCATAGAAGTGCCTTTGGTCCAGGAAGGAGCCGTTTATTTGGAGAATCCTATTTATGGCTTATCTGTGAGTTTATTTGCATTATTACTGTTTGGGGGGATAGGGAGTATTGTTAGTCATTATTTTCGCCAAGATAAAGTCAAACCTATCTTGGTTGTGAGCTTGCTATTTTTATCCATTTTGGCATCAACCCTGCCCTTTGATTTTCATTATTTGATGCAACAAACCTTTGCCAGCAATTGGTTTCTAAAATTAATCCTGTTTATATCCTTGTTATTTCCAATAGCAACGTTGATGGGGCTCGCGCTTCCTTCTGGGCTTCGGTTCATTCATCAAAAATATGCTCCAAGTGTTCCGTGGGTTTGGGCCTTGAATGGCGCGGCTTCCGTCTTAGGCTCTATCATCGCGATGGCATTGTCGATTTCTTTTGGCTACAGTTCTGCTTTACTGCTTGGTGCACTCGCCTACTTTCTTGTGTTCATTGTTTGGGGAGTCGCGACTTGATGCGATGCATGGCTTGGCTATGAATTTGTGAAACACGCGATTCACTGACACCAATGACTTCACCAATTTCTTTTAAATTTAAATCTTGTTCGTAATATAAAGAAAGTACTAAGCGTTCATTTTTAGGCAATCCCTCAATCACTTCAGCCAAGTGAGCACTCATATCAGCACGTAATGCATGAACATGTGGTTCGGTAGATGGGCCCAAAACCTCATCTTTTAACAGATCATCGGTCACGCCCAAATCATCAAAGCCATATAAATGAGCACCTGCTGAATCACTCAACATGTCATGGTATTCATGAAGACTCACGCCTAGTTCAGCTGCCACCTCATGATCTTTTGCATCACGACCCACACGATTTTCAACATGTCTGACCGCTTGAGAAACCATTCTGGCGTTACGATAAACAGAACGAGGAACCCAATCATTTCGACGCACCTCATCCAACATATGTGCCCGAATGCGAATCCCAGCATACGTTTCAAAAGAAGCGCCTTTGGTTTCATCATAATGACGAACAGCTTCTAGCAATCCTAACATCCCAGCTTGC
>JAKBCM010000040.1 GCA_021807845.1 Pseudomonadota bacterium | reverse complement strand
AGGTATTGAATCCGGTGCCATGTTGGCCATGTATTTTGCTGATGAAGCCATCGTTGTAACCAATCCTGAAGTGTCTTCAGTCAGAGACTCCGATAGAATTTTAGGTATTCTTGCTAGCAAAACCAAAAGAGCGATTGAAGGCCGTCCTCCTATCAAAGAACATCTTTTAATAACGCGATATGATGCACTTCGTGTTGAAAAAGGAGAAATGTTGTCTGTTCATGATGTGAAAGAGATCCTCGCCATTCCATTGATTGGCATTATCCCAGAATCAAAAGCAGTCTTAAGAGCCTCTAATACAGGGTTGCCAGTGATCCTTGATGTAGATAGTGATGCAGGAATAGCTTATCAAGATGCGTTAGCGCGCTTCCTGGGTGAAGAAAGGCCTATGCGCTTTGTGAATACTGAACGAAAAGGAATTTTTCGACGTTTATTTGGCTTAAACAAGGAGGATGTATCCGCATGAGTATCTTCAATTATTTGCGTAGAAGAAATTCCACCGCCTCTGTTGCCAAAGAGCGATTGCAAATCATTATCTCGCACGAGCGTATTCAACGGAATGCACCTGATTATCTACCCAAATTACAAGAAGAAATCATTGCTGTCATCGCTAAATATGTACCTATCAGCCGCGATAAAGTGAGTGTTAATCTTGAGCGTATGGGTGATAGTTCAGTTCTAGAACTGAATGTCACAATGCCTGATGAGGCCTTGGGATAATTGGCTTTATTTTCTTTCCTTAAAGGGATGTCAGGAAGACAAAGCTTTTTCAATCAAGATGAAAAGAAAGTGGATGAATCAGGTAAGACAGATAAAAAACCCAAAGCATAAATCATGTGACTCATTTTTGTTGTCTATACTATAAAAATATAGTACTCAAAAATGGAGTGGTTATGAGTAAAGAAAAGACAGATGAGTTGCGAAAATACATGTTGCACTCTAGTGATCCGAAGTCTGTTGATGCTGATCACATCTTAAAACTATGTCAAGAAGGTGCTGATATTACTCAGTTAGGCACACCTCAGAATCCTTTTTCACTGGGACACTATTTACTAAATAGTCCTTCAGAAAAATTAAATAATTTAGACTTATATTGGTTTATGAATGTGTTCAGCCCCGGTGATCCAACACAAGCTCAATCAGGTCCGTTGATTACTCGAGAGTTCGATGAAAGTATAAAAAAGAATGTTGCTCCAAAAGCAAAATTTTTTATACTAATGATGGCGATGGGAGGAAAACCTAATCTACGGAATTTAATTCACGATACAGATCCGATTACTCGGTGTATGCAGTTAATGTGTTGCAGACAACATGGAACCTATCAAAAGGAGGATTGGGAGCATTTGGTTTCAAGTATACACCGAAAAGGTTACACTCTAAATACCAAAACAAAAGCCCTCATAGAGTCATTCAGCAAAGATCCGGGAAGTCCTCAAAAATATTATGATTTAGATTTGAGTCGTATGCGAGCAGCAAAAACTAAAGAAGAACTATCTGTGCTCACATTTGATGCCTATATTCAGTTGAGGGTATCGGCTATTACCCACTGTATCGAGCCCCCACACCCTGTGAAAAAGCAAGAGGTGATTGATCACATCAAAAAATTGAGTCCTAAGGAACGGGGCGTCATCATCGAGCATTGTTTAAAACAAGGTTCGCCGTTGTATGAATTCTTTACAAAACATAGCACACCATTCGCAAAAGGTCTAACTAAATCATTGCGAGCTCTAGAAGAGATGAAAGCTGAGTTAGACGGCAATAAAGATACGCAAGTCACTTCTACAACAACTTATGGAGCTTTGGGAGTTGACACGCAAGACTATAAAAAACGCGGCTTGTTTGGCAATAATGAAAATGAGGCAGATGAACAAAGATGGAATAATGAGCTATTGTAAAAGGGAAGTATGTGCATTTCCATTGGCGCGTCAATTTGAACCAATGATGAACACATAGTACGGTTCCTGATTTTTTATTCTCTGCCATTACCGTTAAATACTAAATACCCCCTTTTCTTTTACTCCCTTTTTTAAGGTTTGTGCTCCTCCTTTGATGGTTTGTCTTGCCAATTCTTCATGGTTAAAATCATCCACTGCTATCACTTCTTGTCTTGCAAGCTCAGCCTCACGTAATGCTTCTGCCTCTTCTGGACTCAAAACACGTTGGGCAAGGGCTTCATCGATTTGTTGAAGTAAGGTCAGTGAATGAAGTTTTCCTTCTTTAACAGCCTTATGAACCTTCTTTTCTAAGGATTCAACGGCACAGATTTTATAAAAAGCATCTTCCATTCGACCCAATGGACAATTTTCTACAGGATCATGATAAGTTAGGCGACTTAAGCGACTTCTTGTTTCATTAGGCTCGATTAAAATAGACGCCAGTTGATGGCCGAGCTTGTCAGACGGCTTATGTCTTTGACTACCCAAAGGTTGCAATAGAAGTTTTAATAAAACCCTTGCCCATTTAATGGGAAAATTAGTAATCACCCCTGTAAATGCAAGCTCGCATTCATGAAATAACTGCTGACAACTCCATGCGACTAAAGGAAAATCTTTGATGGGTTCACCATCTTGGTGATACCGTTTCAAAACAGCAGAGGCAAGATATAAATAGCTCAATATATCACCTAAACGCGCAGATAATTTTTCTTTGCGTTTCAACTCTCCACCTATAGCAATCATGGAAAAATCAGCCAGAAAGGCTAAATTGCTACTATATCTATGTATCAACTGATAATAGCGTCTGGTCTCATCTTTAGGCGCTTTTGTCAAGCGGCCATCGGTGAAGACAAATATAAATGACTTCATCAAGTTAGATAAAATGAACCCAAAATGACCCCAAAGTGCTTCATCAAACGCTTCTAATTGATGATTTTTCAAACTTTCAATTTCTTGATACACATAAGGGTGACAGCGAATAGCGCCTTGCCCAAAAATAATCAAGCTTCGAGATAAGATATTAGCGCCCTCAACGGTAATGCTGATGGGACTGCCCTGATATCCTCGTCCCAAATAATTATTGGGTCCAAGGCAAATCGCCTTACCCCCATGAATATCCATCGCATCCAATGCAATCTGTCTAGCACGCTCTGTGGTATGGTATTTGATGATAGCGCCTGCAACAGCAGGTTTTTCGCCTTGATCGATAGCAGCGGCGGTCATTGTAAGAGCCGCATCTATGATATAAGTATTGCCTGCAATTCGAGCCAAAGGCTCTTCAATCCCTTCAAACTTGGCGATAGGCTGATTAAATTGTTTTCGAATTCTTGCATATGCGCCACTAGCCATGGCAACCGCTTGAGCACCACCTGATGCGCTAGAGGGTAAACCGATAGCACGTCCTGCACTCAAACACTCCATGAGCATTCGCCAACCATGCCCCGCCATTTCAGCACCACCAATCAAACAATCCATAGACACAAATACATCTTTGCCTTGGGTAGGTCCGTTCATAAATGCCGTATTCAACGGAAAATGACGACGGCCTTTGATGACCCCTGGCGTGTTGGCAGGAATAAGCGCACAACTAATGCCAACATCATGCCCTTTATTTAATAAATTGTCCGGATCAAATAATCTAAACGCTAAACCGATAACGGTCGCGACAGGACAAAGCGTTATATAGCGTTTGTTCCAAGTCAGACGGATCCCTAACACGTCCTTACCATCGATAGATTGTCGACAGACGATACCTGTATCAGGAATCGAGGCAGCATCAGATCCAGCATTAGGTCCAGTGAGCGCAAAACATGGGATCTCACGTCCATCCGCTAATCGTGGCAGATAATAATTTCGCTGCTCATCAGTGCCATATTTTAACAATAACTCAGCCGGTCCGAGCGAATTAGGGACGCAAATTGTAGAGGCTGCAGTGATTGAATGACCATAAATCTTCACCAATACAGACATTTGCGCTGTTGCAGAAAACTCAAGTCCACCATATGACTTAGGAATAATCATACCTAGAAATCCTTTTTCTTTGATGTATGACCATACGTCTTCTGGTAAATCTGTTAAGTTATGGGTGATATCCCAATCATCCAACATACGACAAAGAATAGTCGTTGGACCATCTAAAAAAGCTTGTTCCTCTGGGGTTAAAGTCACCGATGGTGCTGCACGTAAAACCGAGAAATCAGGAGCCCCACTAAACAATGCACCCTCCCAACTGATGGTTCCTGCTTCTAAGGCTTCTCGTTCAGTAGAGGACATCACTGGCATTGCTTTACTTATTGTACGAAATAAATGCTCTGTCAGTAATTTTCTTCGCCATGGTTTCACTGAAGCCATGATAAACAAAGCAAAAACAATACCCATAGCCGATTGAACAACCATCGTAGGATGGGCATATTTCATGATCAAAAGCATAAAGACAGCATAAGAAATGGTCCAAACTCGAATAGATGCTTGTTTGATCATTAGCCCACACAAGGTGACAATAAGAGCTAAAAATAGTAGTCCATGTAGCACAGATTTCTCCTTAATGACTAGAGTGCATTGACCCCAGGATTGATGATTTTATCGGCGATATCCATGATAAGATTTGCCGTAATTTCAGGAAACTCCATCGGGAACATATGTGTTCCTTTTGTTTTAACATTGTCGATGCCATATTTTTTTTTCATATAACTTAAATCTAATTTATCTATAATATTGCTATTACTGCCATAAATCACTACCGAGGGCACCTTCAATTGTCCCTCATACATGGATAATATGTGCGGAATGGTGCGATAAATTTGATATTCAATATGCTTATCAAATCGCAATGAATAACCATCTTCATTTTTTTCCATGCCATAATCAATGTAATCATTTAAGCACTCATCTGTAAATGTTTTAAAAAGATTTTTATTTTTCAAATAGATAATCAGTTGTTCCCGGCTATTCCAATGATGGCGTCTTTCACGAATGCGAAAAGCAGGCGTGAGCAAATCTATCATACCTAAGGCTTTTGAAAATCGTACGATACTTGATTTAAGCCGACCAATTAACGGTGAATCAAGTACAATCACTGCAGAAAACAATTCGGGTTGTTCTATTGCTGCCAACAGTGTCAACACTCCGCCCAGCGAATGCCCTAAGCCAAGAACGGGTTTATTGACTTGTGATTGAATACTTACAATGACTTCCTGAACCAAATGATCCCAATTTTCTGTGACTGGATACTCAGGTGAATGACCTACACGGTCTATATAATAACAGTCAAATCGCTCGTTAAGATGACTCAATAATTGTCGATAACAAGGTGATGGAAACCCATTGCCATGCGCGAAATGAAGTGCTGATTTCATAAGCGCACCAACTGGTTACTTTCTCGCCGCACTGTCAGAGCTGCAAAGCTAAAATAAAGAGCCAATATCGCAATATTACATAACCCACTGTAACGGAAAGTAATATTTAAAGAGAGCAACCCAAATAATAGAAAAGTCTCTGGTGTGCTTGCCACAAGAAACAACCGAGCGGTATCTTTATAGGTCATTTTGTACTTGAAGATAATGATTGAACAGAGTTGAGCGAAAAAGGCGAAAAAAAGCATTGCAACAAGATAAAACCCATAAATAAACGAAACCATCAATGGGTAGACAAGCAATAACCCAATCCATTTCATTTTAAGAACCCCACTCGCTTCTAACCATTCTTTCCCAACGAATACTTCATTGATCTCCTTTCTCAATGATTGTGCATAAATATTATCTTCAGATTCAGAAGGTAGATTTGAAAAAAAGGATTGAAACGTAGGAAGTCGGACAAATAAAGCATCTTTGGTAATTAATACCGTTAAGTCTGGATGCGTTTTATCAATGGATTTGACTTTACCCGTAGTATCAATGATGAGCACCGCTTTTCCTTTGCTATTTTTGATGAGATACGGCATGGGTTTATCGAATATCAGTTCACCATTTTGAACATAAAGAGGAGGTAATTTCTCAATGGGTATGATGATCTGTTCATTAAAATATTGGTTAAAAAACAAGTATCCTCGCACACTCAATGGAATGGCGGCAATAGCAATCAGTAATAACAGGTACAAAACACCATACCCTCTCCAACGTTTGGCCACATCAACATATAAATGTCGTGAATAGAAGGCCAAATAGAGCGCCTGCCAATAATGATAAATTGGCTTATCCATAAGGGTTAATTGTTGCTTTTTACTCATTCCAACTCCCTAATCTCTTTTCACTGTGATGGCAAAATAAATGTGCATGTTTCATATCTATCTCAATAGGCATTCGAGACTGATTGAGCACTTGCTCCCCTGGCATTCGAATGGTAAGAGGGGTATTGCCGGTTTCAGTAACCACCTGCACAAGTTTATCAGCACCCATATCATCAACTAATTGAACCTTCACCCACAAAGAGTCAGGGGTAGGTGACGTGCTAAAATAGATATGTTCAGGCCGAATTGCAACAAGGACTGAATCCTTGCCTAGAAACTGACTATTGAGAGATGGCATAGCATAAGAATGCCCCATATGAGTCTCTATTTTTCGAGCGCTAACATCTAAGGTTGCGGGGAAAACATTTAAAGGGTAATGCCCCATAAATCCCGCTACAAATAGCGTTTCTGGAGATTGATAGAGCGCTCTTGGTGTGCCAATTTGTTCAATACGTCCTTTATTTAATATCACCACCCTATCCGCCATGGTCATCGCCTCTGTTTGATCATGAGTCACATAAAGACAGGTGGTCTTCAATTTTTGATGCAATTTTTTTATCTCATACCGCATTTCAGTGCGCAAATGTGAATCTAAATTGGACAAAGGCTCATCAAATAAAAAAACAGAAGGTGAGCGCACAATAGCTCGTCCCATAGCAACTCGCTGACGTTGCCCTCCTGATAACATCATGGGCTTTCGCATTAATACATTTCCAAGTTGTAATAAATCACTCACTTCTTCGACGCGTTTTTTGATCTCTTTACTCTTCATTTTCCTCATTCTTAAACCATATGCCATATTATCAAATACCGTCATATGGGGATATAATGCATAATTTTGAAACACCATTGCCATATCTCGTTTGGCAGGTGGAATTTCATTAACGCATTGATTATTAATCAAAATACTCCCAGCATCCACCCTTTCAAGACCTGCAACCAATCTTAACAAAGTAGATTTACCACAGCCCGATGGCCCAACAACAACGACAAACTCTCCTTTTTCAATCGTGATATTGATATCATTCAAAATACATTGATTATCATAAAATTTACTCACTGACTTCAAAGTTACAGTAGCCATTATTCCTTGAGCCCTTTTTCAAACCAACGTTGTAATACAATGACCACCAAACAGGGCGGTAATAAAGCAATTAAGGCAACCGTCATCACGTAATGCCATTCTGGGATTTGATCAGCAACACCCACTAAATAACGAACCCCCATGACAATGGTAGCCCTACTCGGATCGGTCGTTATCACCAAGGGCCACAAGTACTGATTCCATCCATAAACAAACATAATAATGAATAGGGCTGCCATTTGTGGTTTCGATAAGGGCAATAGAATGTCTATAAAAAATCGAATGGGACCTGCACCATCTATCTTTGCTGCATCAACGAGCGTAGCAGGAATAGATTTAAAAAACTGTCTAAAAAGAAACGTTGCTGTTGCGGAAGCCATCAAAGGCAAAGTAAGGCCAGTGTATGAATTTAACCATCCAAATGAAGCAATCACTTGAAAAGTAGGTACAATACGCACTTCTACAGGTAGCATCATGGTTGAGAAAATGAGAGCAAAGCACCATTTTTTATAAGGAAATGCAAAATAAACGAGGGAAAATGCTGAAAGCATGGCCAAAATAACCTTTCCCGTGGCAATCAACATAGCCATGAATAAACTATTCAGCAACATGATAAGAATACCCTCCCCACCAGTCACACTCATTCCCTCTATCAGCACAACCTTGATATTTTTGAAGAACATAGAGCCAGGCCATATAGGCAGTGGTGATTGTGACATTGTTGCTGCATCGTGGCTCGCACCCACCACTGCCAGATACAAAGGAAGAAACATCAATAAGATAAAAAGATACAACACAATATGCGGTAGAATTTTAATGAAACTCGTCATATCGAGCTTTGCGAGACCTCTCTTAAATGACAGGATCTCCCAAAGAAATACGACATGTCGAGCTTTGCGAGACATCTCCAGCATATTAGGAGATCCCTCACATTGTTCAAGATGACATACGTCTTGGCTAATATTTTCCCCATAAGAGCTTGGGTGCTTGAAACCATCAAGATGTTCGATTGGATAAATGCTATGTTGAATGAAGCCACTCAATGGGGCTTTCAGTGATGATAGCCAACTCATTCGTAATGAACCTTTTTCTCTAAGAATCGAAATTGTAACAATGTCAAAGCAATGACAATGATCATCAACACCACGGATTGAGCCGAAGAACTCCCTGGATCCATACCCACAAAACCATCCTTATAGACCTTATAGATTAAAGTCGTCGTACTATTTCCAGGTCCTCCGTTAGTCATTACATGAATAATGCCAAAAGTATCAAAAAATGAATATATGAGATTCATAATTAATAAGAAAAAAGTAGTTGGAGCAAGCAATGGAAAGATGATATGCCAAAATCTGTTCCAAGATGAAGCGCCATCAACCACTGCGGCTTCTAGTATCGTGACAGGAATCAATTTAAGCGCTGCAAAAAAAAATAAAAAATTATAACTGAATTGTTGCCAAGTGCTCGTTAAAATCACTACCAGCAAAGCTTGTTTTGGGTGGACCAGATAATTAAATTCAATACCAACAGAAGACAATAAGGTCGTCATCCATCCCAAGGTTGGGTGACATAAAAAGCGCCATAAAATGGCAGCAACAGCCGGTGCAACAGCATATGGCCAAAGCAAAAGAGATTTATAGATTTGTTGGCCGTGTTTTCTCCCATGAACCAATAAAGCAAGAGAAAGTCCCAATATCATTGTCAACAGAGTCACTGATATGGCAATAATCAATGTATTCCATAAGGCCAGAAGATATTCAGTGCTCCCCCATAAATCTATAAAGTTATAAAGTCCCGCAAAAGATTGCTGGATTCCAAAAGCGTCACTATAAAATAGGGACTGTAAAATAGCACTAAACGCTGGCAATATAAAAAAAACCAGGGTGACCAACAACTGGGGAATAATTAAGAAAAGAGCTATCGTTGTGTGCTTGTTGAATGAAGGCATCACTGACTTGGCTCAGCAGTTAGAGCTGCTTGTTTTCTTAACGTACGATCCAACAACTGAGTATATATGGGCTCCGTACCCGTCAATTCCACGACTTTTGTTGCTGTGAGACAAGTGACCATCAGCGGCAAAATCATCGAGTAATTTTGTGTCATTTCTACCACCAATACAATCCCTGTGACTGGCGCCCTCACCACAGCTGCAAATAAAGCCCCCATGCCTGCCACAGCAAACATGCCATAATGAATAGAGCCATCTTCCTCTACCAAAAAAATAGCATGCGCCATGGCAATTCCAAGTAAAGTGCCTAATGCTAACATTGGCGCGAAAATGCCTCCTGGTGTGCCCACATTATAAGACAACATCGTGAGAATAAAGCGTATCACCACCCATATCAATACCATAGAAAATGAAGGATAGATTTCGAGCGACCTTTCAATAATCAAATAACCGCCACCCACCATATCTGGATAGGCATAAGCCGTATATCCAATTAATGCTCCAACAGACAATACAAACATTCTACGAGTTCGTGGTTGAAACTTATCCGTCCTAGTCAACGATTTCATCAGGGTTACATTAAAAAGTAACCCAACGAACCCAACAATAAGCCCAAATAAAAGAAAAAACCATAGGGAATGAATACTAGGCAATTTAAATGTAGTCATTTCAATAGCCGGTTGTGATCCAATGATACAATGAAGAAAAATAACGGAAACAACACACGCAATAGTCACACCAGAAAAATTGGTGTATGTAAATTTAAACTTCCCGCGCATTTCTTCCAGGATAAATAGCATGCCAGCTAAAGGCGCATTAAATGCTGTTGCAAGACCTGCTGCAGCGCCTGCTGAAATAAGTGCATCCCGTTCATGCGTGGGGAATTTAAAAAACGATGAAACCATAGCACCCAAATTACCACCAATCTGAATGGTGGGTCCTTCTCGACCCACAACAAGTTGTGACGAAAGCGCTAAGATCCCACCAAAAAACTTGACTGGCAATAATCGTAACCAATGAATGGGTCTTTTATTTTCAAGGGTGAGATCGGAA
>JAKBCM010000039.1 GCA_021807845.1 Pseudomonadota bacterium | reverse complement strand
GTTGCTTTGCCTTACTTATAGCCATCTTAATTTCCTAATTGAAAAATCAGACATTAGTGCCTTTACGTCGACCTTTTCTAGTGCGTGCATTCGTTTTAGTGCGTTGACCACGTAACGGTAATCCTCGTCTGTGTCGCAAACCACGGTAACAGCCTAGATCCATAAGACGTTTGATATTCATAGTCACAACTCGTCTCAGATCACCTTCAACTGTCATCTTGGCAATTTCATTTCTCAAGAGTTCTAATTCAGCTTCAGAAAGTGCTGAAACTTTCGTTGCTGGATTGATCTCTACTTGTGCACACAATTTGAGTGCGGTTGGTTTGCCAATACCATAAATTGATGTCAGTGCTATCACGACATGTTTGTGGTCCGCTATGTTAACACCCGCAATACGAGCCATTCATTTCTCCGAATTTACCTTGCTCTGCCAGAAAGGGACAGAAGGATACTAGTTTAACTAACTAAAATCAAGTGTAACAACTGATCTATTCGTTCCTAAACCAAATATTTTATTTGGATAGAGGATCTTTCTAGTCAATTGCTACCATTAACCTTGCTTTTGCTTATGTCGCGCATCTTTACAAATTACGCGTATAATTCCATTGCGTTTGATTACCTTACAATTACGGCAAATGCGCTTTACTGATGCTCTTACTTTCATTACAAACTCCAATCATCATTATAACAGGCCTGGCAACTTAGTCCCTTTAAAGTTTGCTTTCTTCATTAAAGAGTCATATTGTTGCGTCATTAAGTGTGCCTGTATTTGAGCCACAAAATCCATGATCACAACAACAATAATCAGTAATGATGTTCCGCCAAAATAAAATGGCACATGCCAGGTGTACATTAACAGTTGCGGCAGCAAACATACCAGCACTAAATACAAAGCGCCGGCTAAAGTTAAACGGGTCATCACATTATCAACATAACGAGAAGTTTGTTCTCCGGGACGAATTCCTGGTATATAAGCACCAGATTTCTTTAAATTATCAGCTGTATCTTTAGGATTAAACACCAAGGCTGTGTAAAAGAATGCAAAAAACAAAATTGCGATTGCATATACAATTAAATAAGCGGGCTGACCTGGTGACAGTGCCATACCTATGTCTTGTAACCAATCCATTCCTCTTCCTTTAGCAAAAAATTGTGCGAGCGTTGCAGGCAACATAATAATGCTTGATGCAAAAATGGGAGGAATGACCCCTGCCATATTAATTTTGAGCGGCAAGTGGCTTGTTTGCGCGGCATATACCTTACGGCCTTGAGTCCGCTGAGCATAGTTCACTCTAATTCGTCTTTGTCCTCGCTCTACAAAAACAACAAATCCAGTGACCACAACTACTATTACACCTATCAATAATAGGGTAAGTGCTTGCATTTGGCCTTCTTTAACTTGTTGAAACACAGAGCCTAAAGCATTTGGCATACTCGAAACAATGCCTGAAAAAATGATCATTGATATGCCGTTTCCGACACCTTTTTCAGTAATTTGTTCTCCTAACCACATCAAAAACATGGTTCCAGTCACTAACGTTATGACAGCTGTAAAATAGAATGCAAAGTCAGGTTGCAAAGCAATTTGTTGGCCTGCCAACCATTTTGCCATCCCTAAAGACTGGAAGATCGATAATACAAGCGTTAAATACCGTGTATATTGATTGATCTTTCGTCGTCCTGACTCGCCTTCTTTCTTCAACTGTTCAAGAGACGGTACAACTACCGTAAACAATTGAATCATTATTGATGCAGAAATATAAGGCATGATGCCAATTGCAAAAACAGTAACTCGAGATAATGCCCCGCCAGAAAACATATTAAACAATCCAAATATAGTATTTTGCTGATTGTTAAAGAAATTCGCGAGCTTTTGAGGATCCAACCCCGGTACAGGTATATGTGCCCCTAGGCGATATACTAAAATACCAATGATCACAAATAGTAACCTGGATTTCAGCTCAGCTAATCCTCCTTGAGAATTCCCTATTTCTGTTTTCTGGTTTTTTATCATGATGCTTCTATATTTCCACCAAGATCTTCAATCTGTTTTCTTGCACCTTGTGTCACTCTAAGGCCTTTGATTTTAACCGCCTTTGTTAACTCACCAGATAGTATGACTTTAACATGTTGAATAGAGCGATTGATTAATCCTGCTGACTTTAATGCATCTAGATCAATGATCTTTGCATCTATAGTTGCCAGCTCACTTAATGTAATCTCATCAGTCACACGTCCTACTCGAGAAGTGAAACCCATTTTGGGTAATCTTCGTTGGATAGGCATTTGCCCACCTTCGAAGTTGATTTTATGAAATCCACCCGCTCTGGATTTTTGACCTTTATGGCCTTTTCCACTGGTCTTTCCAAGACCTGATCCGATGCCACGCCCAACTCGTCTTTTTGCTTTTTTAGATCCAGGATCTGGTGACAATGTATTTAAATTCATTTTGCATGCTCCTCTACTTCTACTAGATAGTAAATTGCATTTACCATTCCACGGACTGCAGGAGTATCGTTTTGAACAGTTGTGCTGTTTATCTTTCTAAGTCCTAACTGATTCGCAATTTGAATGTGCTTGGGAATACGTCCAATCAGACTCTTAACCAGTTTTATTTGTATTTTCTTCTTGCCCATGATTTTACCCCGCCATGACTTCTTCAACTGATTTTCCACGCTTTGCCGCTACATAATCAGGTGTTCCGATATGAGTAAGGGCTGCAATTGTTGCACGGACAATGTTACTTGGATTCGTAGAGCCAATGCTTTTAGCCAAAATATTTTGTACGCCTAACACTTCAAGAACAGCTCTCATTGCACCACCAGCGATAATTCCCGTACCTTGGCTCGCAGGTTTCATAAATACTTTAGATGCACCATAGTTCCATGAAATCTCATGGTGAATTGTATTACCTGCTAGAGGCACATAAACCATGTTCTTTCGTGCTTGATCCATCGCTTTCTGAATGGCAATTGGAACTTCTCGTGCTTTACCACGACCATAACCTACTTTACCCTTTCCATCGCCAACAACAACAAGAACAGCAAATCCAAATACACGACCACCTTTGACTACTTTTGCTGTTCGTGTTACTGATACTAGTTTCTCTTGATAACCGTCAGTTTTGGTTGATTCATCAAATGACATAACTGTGTTTCCTTAAAAGTTCAAGCCAGCTTCGCGAGCACCATCTGCTAACGCTTTCACTCGCCCATGGTACTTATAGCCTGCTCGATCAAACGCGACTTCAGAAAGATTTTTGTCTTTTGCACGGGTTGCAATCAATTGTCCAACTTGATAGGCCTGATCTTTTTTATTGCCTTTTAAAGTTGGTTTCAATTCTTTATCTACAGTTGAAGCTGAAGCAATAACAATATCTCCATTTTCACCGCCTATAATAATTTGTGCGTAGACGTGTACACCACTTCTATAGACAGTTAACCTTGGTCGGTTGCTGGTGCGTATAATTGCCTTTGTTTTAAGACCTCTTCTCTTTCGAGCATGTTGCTTATTCATGTTCTATACCTTATTTCTTTTTGGCTTCTTTACGTACAATGATTTCACCTGCATATTTCACACCTTTTCCTTTATAAGGCTCAGGTGGACGAAACGCACGTATCTCAGATGCAACCTGTCCAATGAGTTGTTTGTCTATTCCTTTAAGAATAATCGTCGTGTTATTAGGTGTTTCTGCTTGAACACCTTTAGGCAGCGCATATTCGATGGTATGTGAGAAACCCAACGACAATGACAATTCAGTACCCTTTGCCTGCGCTCTGTATCCTACACCCACCAATTCAAGTGTCAAATCATACCCATTGGTTACGCCATGTACCATATTGTTCACCAATGCTCTAGCGGTACCTGCTTGGGCCCAGGCATTCGGATCATTTGAAGCTGGCTTAAAAATGACTTGGTTAGGATTATCATCAGCCTTAGTCACACTCACCAAACGATTGCAATGTTGAGTTAGTGTACCCTTAGGACCTTTAACCGTTACGGTTTCCTTCCCAATCGTCAGCTCAACATTTGTTGGTAGTAGAATTGGGGCTTTAGCTACTCTTGACATATTTATCCTCTTTCGTATTCACCAAGAATTTCTAGGCGACTTCACAAATCACTTCACCACCGATACCATTTGCTTTCGCTTTGATATGGGTCATCACACCACGAGAGGTTGACAATATGGCGATACCGAAACCTGGCACAGATGACAAGTCTTTGGCAGATTTATATACTCTAAGTCCTGGTCTGCTGATGCGTCTTATTTTCTCAATGACTGGTCGACCATGATAATATTTCAAATCTACTGTCATAGATTTTAGTTTATTATCCAACTCTTCAACGACATAATTAGCAATGTAGCCTTCTTCTTGTAATACTCTTGCAATCTCTTCTTTAAAGTGTGATGAAAGCAAGGTTACTTGTTGATGTTTAGCTTGTTGCCCATTTCTGATTCTAGTCAACATATCAGCTACTGGATCATGCATACTCACAGTTTATCTCCAAATATATATTAGGTTACTACCAGCTAGACTTTCGACCACCAGTGACATTGCCTGTCATTAACTGCTGACGTAGACAGATCCGGCACAGTTCAAATTTACGATACACTGCATGTGCACGACCACATTGTTGACAGCGCGTGCTATGTCGAACTGGGTTGGAATTAATAGGTAACTTAGCAAGTTTTGCTTGAGTTTCCATAATCAAATCATAGTCATTCGTTGATTTGATGACTTCCTTTAAATCAGCTCGTCGAGCTTTATACTTCTCAACAAGAAGTCTTTTTTTGTTTTCGCGTGCAAGTATCGATTTTTTAGCCACAATGTATACCCTTGTTAATTTTTGTCTCTATCTTTTAATGGAAGATTAAATGCTTCTAATAAAGCCTTTGCCTCTTCATCGGTTTTGGCACTCGTGGTGATGCAGATGTCTAATCCACGTATGGTGTCAATCTTATCAAAATCAATCTCTGGAAATACGATTTGTTCATGAATACCTAAACTATAATTTCCAGTGCCATCAAATGATTTAGAATTTAAACCTCGAAAATCACGAACTCTAGGTAAAGTAATCGTAATCAGTCTGTCTAAAAATTCATACATACGATCTTTTCTAAGGGTAACCTTACACCCTATTGGCCATTCTTCTCGAATTTTAAAACCGGCTATTGATTTTTTTGCCAAAGTAATCACTGGTTTTTGACCAGTAATTCTAGACATATCCTCTAGCGCAAAATTCATGACCTTTTTGTCGCCTACAGCTTCACCAACACCCATGTTTAGTGTTATTTTTTGAATCTTTGGGACCTGCATGACACTTTTATAACCGAATTTTTTCATCATCATGCTGATAATGTCTTTTTTGTAAAACTCTTTCAGTCTAGCCATTTCCATCACCTAATTAAACAAGATCAACAACTTCATCATTTGATTTGAAGTATCTAACCTTGTGCGAATTACCATCTTTCTCAATAAACTTAAAACCCACTTTATCGGCTTTTTTAGTCACAGGATTGTATAAAGCAACATTTGATACATCTAAAGGAGCTTCCTTAGAAATAATTCCGCCTCGTTGCTCTATCTGTGGGTTTGGCTTAACATGTTTTTTCATCATGTTTGCACCTTCTACCACAACTTTATTGTCAATCACACGGGCTACTGAGCCCACATGACCTTTACTTTTACCGGCAATTACTATTACTGTATCGCCCTTTCTGATGCGCTTCATAACTAATCCTTCTTACAATACTTCTGCTGCTAAAGAAATAATTTTCATAAACCGCTCTCTCAACTCGCGAGTCACTGGTCCAAATATACGTGTACCAATCGGTTCATTCTGGTTATTTAAAAGCACTGCTGCATTACCATCAAATCGAATTAAAGAACCATCATCACGTCGTACGCCTTGACTTGTCCGTACAACGACTGCATTCATCACCGATCCCTTTTTCACTTTGCTGCGTGGTATGGCATCTTTGATACTCACTTTGATCACATCGCCAACACGTGCATATCGTCTATGGGACCCGCCAAGTACTTTGATACACATCACTTTGCGTGCTCCGCTGTTATCTGCGACATCAAGCACCGTTTGCATTTGTATCATATCACTCTCCAGCTCTAAATCCGACCAGAAAAAGGCTGCTGATTATATCAGCCTTTCTGGGTATTTAAAAGTAAATTATTCATTACCATCTTTAGTAAAAACTAGGCAATCACTTCAACCAAAACCCAGCTTTTCATTTTAGATAATGGTCTACATTCTCTGATCTTTACTGTATTACCAATTTTGCTCACTTGATTTTCATCGTGAGCATGTAATTTTGTACGACGCTTGATAATTTTCCCGTACTTAGGATGTTTTACCTTACGCTCGATTAACACAACAATCGTTTTTTGCATTTTGTCACTGACTACTTTGCCAACAACTGTTCTTGCATTTGATTCGCTCATGGTCATGACTCGTTTCCACCTTTTTCAGTCATCAATGTTTTAACCTTAGCTATTGACCTTCTCACCTGTTTGATATGGTGAGATTTATCTAACGTGCCATTAGCCTTTTTCATGCGCAAGTTAAACTGATCTTTACGCAATGAAAGTAACTCGGTCTCTAATTCATCAATTGTTAATTTTCTGAGTTCATTTGTGTCTTTCATCACATCACCTTACGCTCTTCGAATGCAACTTTAAACGGTAATTTTGCTTTTGCTAAATCAAACGCTTCAATTGCCAATTCACGTGTAACACCTTCCATTTCGAAAAGGACCTTACCAGGTTGTATTTGAGCTACCCAGTATTCAACATTACCTTTACCCTTTCCTTGGCGTACTTCCAGGGGCTTTTGTGTAATAGGTTTATCAGGAAATACACGTATCCAAATCTTACCGCCCCTTTTGACATGGCGAGTCATCGCACGTCTTGCTGCTTCAATTTGTCTTGCAGTTAAACGGCCACGCTCAATTGCTTTCAAACCAAACTCACCAAAACTTATTTTATTGCCTCTTTGCGCCAAACCACGATTTCGGCCTTTCATTTGTTTACGATATTTTGTTCGTTTAGGCTGTAACATAATTATAAATCCTCACTACTTGTGATCATCAGTACTGCGGTTCTTTTGTGAAACGCTTTCACCTTTGAAGATCCACACTTTTACACCGATAATTCCATAGGTTGTCTTAGATTCAGCTACGCCATAATCAATATCGGCACGGAATGTATGTAATGGTACACGTCCTTCGCGATACCATTCACTACGTGCAATTTCAGCGCCTCCTAATCTCCCACTCACGCAGATTTTGATCCCTTTTGCACCTGATTTGAGAGCAGATGTCACCGCACGTTTCATTGCTCTTCTAAACATGACACGTTGCTCAAGTTGCTGAGCAATACCTTCAGCGACGAGTGTTGCATCTAGCTCAGGCTTTTTTACCTCTTCGACATTCAAATGTACTGGTACGCCTAATTTAGCAGATATTTCAGCGCGCAAGGTTTCAATACCACCACCTTTTTTGCCAATTAATACACCTGGTCTTGCTGTATGAATAGTAACAACTGCATTGTTTGCCGGCCTAGCAATTTGAATGCTACTGACCGCTGCTGCCATCAGTTTCTTTTTCAATTCTTTACGCAAATTGATATCTTGGTTTAGCAATTGAGCATAATTTTTACTAGCATACCATGTGGAATTCCAGTGTTTTACAATGCCAAGGCGTATGCCGATTGGATTAACTTTCTGTCCCATTGCTATTCCTCGTCAGAAACTTTTAAAGTGATATGGCACGTTCTTTTACCTATTCGGTTAGCACGACCCTTGGCACGTGGACTAATACGCTTTAAGGTGGTCGACTCATCAACACAAACCATGCCTATTTTAAGCTCATCAATATCAGCTCCGTTATTATTTTCCGCATTTGCAATAGCAGATTCTAATAACTTGAGCATCAGTTGAGCGCCTTTTTTTGGTGTAAACTTCAGCACATCTACTGCGCTTGCTACACCCATGTTTCGAATAAGATCTGCTACCAATCTGCCTTTTTGTGCAGATAATGGAGCGTTCTTTAATTTTGCCGTGACTTCCATCGCTACCTCTTACTTGCCTTTAGCCTTTCTATCACCAGAATGGCCCTTGAATGTTCGAGTCATCGCAAATTCACCCAGCTTATGACCTACCATGTTATCTGTGATAAATACAGGTACATGATCCCTACCGTTATGAACTGCGATCGTTAAATCAATCATCTCTGGAACTATCGTCGAGCGTCTAGACCAAGTCTTAATTGGTTTTTTAGACTTTGACGACACTGCAGCCTCCACCTTATTTAACAGGTGATGATCAACAAAAGGACCTTTTCTAATAGAACGAGCCACTGTATTACCCTCTCAACAAATTATTTTTTCTTACGTCTTCTGACAATAAAACGATCAGTACGCTTGTTACTTCTTGTCTTATATCCTTTGGTCTTGACACCCCATGGTGATACAGGATGTCTACCGGCTGATGTTCTACCTTCACCACCACCATGTGGATGGTCTACAGGGTTCATTGCAACACCACGGACTGTTGGTCGTATTCCACGCCAACGTTTAGCTCCTGCTTTACCTAATACTCTCAAACTATGTTCACTATTACTGACTTCACCGATAGATGCTCTACATGAGAGAAGGACCTTTCTCATTTCACCTGATCGAAGACGAATCGTTGCATATGTGCCTTCTTTAGCGACAAGCTGTCCACTACACCCAGCACTTCTCAACAATTGCGCCCCTTTACCTGGCTTTAACTCAACACAGTGAATCGTTGTACCAACTGGGATATTCTTCAAAGGCAAACAATTACCTGTGCTTATCGGTGAATCACCACCACTCAATACCACTTGACCTTTGAGTAATCCTTCTGGGGCAATGATGTATCTTCGCTCACCATCTTTATACACCAGCAAAGCAATGAGAGCGGATCGATTGGGATCATATTCAATTCGTTCTACCCTGGCTTCAACGCCATCTTTGTTCCGCTTAAAATCAATGATTCGATATTGACAGCGTGTTCCACCACCAATATGTCGAACTGTGATACGACCTTGATTATTACGTCCACCCGTTTTATTTAGCTTTTCCACTAGGGAAGGATGAGGCTTTCCCTTGTGAATATGATGGTGGACAACTCTTAACTCACTTCTTTTGCCAGGTGAGGTTGGTTTGGATTTTAATAATGCCATCTTACTCTGCCTTATTCGGTCACTGTGAAATCTATGTCATATTCAGGATAAAGAGAAACAAATGCCTTTTTCCAATCAGATCGCTTACCAGCGATTTGTTTAAAACGTTTCTTTTTTCCTTTTGTATTGACTACAGATACACTTTTTACTTTGACATTAAACATATGCTCTACAGCTTGTTTGATCTCATCTTTTGTAGCGCTTTTTAACACTTTAAAAGTAAACTGATTAAACTTATCAGCCAATACGGTTGCTTTTTCAGAAGTGTGGGGTTCTCTCAGAACCATCATCAATCTTTCGGCATTCATTGTAGCTGCTCCTCTAAATCTTTCACTGCATCTGCTGTTATCAAAACTTGTTTGTAACGAAGTAGTGAGACAGGATCTAATGCAGATACATCACAAATGTCGTAAGCAATCAAATTTCGAGAGGCTAAATACTCAAACTCACCAACTTCTTTCATGATAATCAATGCATTGTTTAGCTCTAACTCTTTCATTTTGCTAATAAAATCTTTTGTTTTAAGAGTCGGACATTGAAAATCACTGACCACAATGAGATTCCCAGTTCGATAAAGCTCCGAGATTATACTACGCAATGCTCGTTTGTACATTTTTTTATTAAATTTTTGCGAGTAATCTCTTTTCTTAGCTGCAAATGTCACACCGCCAGTTCGCCAGATAGGACTACGTATTGTTCCTGCTCGCGCCCGACCTGTTCCTTTTTGATTCCAAGGTTTTTTTCCGCCACCTCTAACTTCTGCACGAGTCTTTTGCGCGCTATTTCCGCTTCGAGCGTTGTTTAGAAAAGTAACAACAGCTTGATGAATCAATCCTTCGTTATACTCGTAACCAAAGATTTCTTTGTTTACTTTCAGTTTAGCTTGTGTATCTTTAGTTGTAAGATTCATTATTCGCCTCTTGCTTGTGCTTTAACAGCGGGCTTAATTTCGACTCTTGCACCAGGCGCTCCTGGTATTGCTCCCTTAATGAGAAGTAAATTTCTTTCGCTATCTACGCGTACCAACTCTAGGGTTTGTACAGTACATCGTTTATTACCCATGTGACCAGCCATCTTTTTACCTTTAAACACACGACCAGGA
>JAKBCM010000038.1 GCA_021807845.1 Pseudomonadota bacterium | reverse complement strand
AAGATTCGAAAATAAGTGAGTCAGCAAAGAGTTACCGGGTGTTAAAAGAACAAATAAACACACTAAGGTCACCTGGTGATCCAGAACTAAAAAATAAACCCTAAAGCAAATCAAAGCTTTGCCCTCTCTATTAGAAATTCCCGCCTTGAAAACTCAATGTGATCAAGTTTTCAGCCAGAAAGCTTTTGCAAATAAGCAGGTAGTCATCCATATCAGGGATTTACTAAGCCAGGTACGCTCGCACTATTTCATTCCCAGAGATGATTGCAGTCTTTCATGCTGAAGATTTGGAGGTAATATCTTTGAAGCCTTATGGAGAGGGCTACCTCCACTGACAGCAATGGCTTTTGCAAGGGATGGCTTTGTCAAGGCATAAGCGTGAACTTGGGATAGCAATAACTGAAAAGCAGCTTTGTTGTCTGTATAAAATTTTTTAACATGGGGATTGTGTGATTTTTTTATTTTAAGTAAAGTGGCTTCATTACAATTTTTAATACAATGCTGTTCATTATTTAACGCGATTGTTTTGATTGTTTTATAGAACTCTATCGCGCCAAGTTTTTCATGAGTTCCTTGTAGTTCTTCTATGGATAATTTAACGCTCTCACTATCCGATGGCTCTTTAAGTAAAGAACGCATTAATTTTTTGCCAAACTTGTGATGTGGGACCATTTGAAACAGATCCATGATCTTTTTTCTGCGAAGATCTTCTTTATTGTAATGTGCAATGATTTTGTAAATAGGAAGCACAATATTAGCTTCTTCATTGATGCCTTCCTTGTTCATTCTGATGAGCATGTCTTTTGCATATTGTTTTATTTTTTGAAACATATTCAGTCCTTATGCTTAAGTTCTAAAAAGTGAGTGAAGTGTATCAAAATTTTGAATAGTGACCAACAAAAGGATGTTAATTGCTGAAAAGAAGGATGATGAAGCATATACTTTCTCTTTAGAAAGCGTACAGAAAACCTACTAATGCTTGTTTCTGATGGCATGTCTTGGTAGAATGCTTCACTTTGAAAGAAGCAAACATCCTTAGTTTGGCTGTTTGAATGCAACAATAGTTACTAATGTATTGAATTTTAAGCTTTTTCAGTAATATAGATGATATATTGATGAGTGGATTCAAAATATAAACATACCCTGTAGCGCTTAAAATTCAGTGCAGTAGTTTCTTAACGTTTCATCAAAAGCTAAATCTCGGGATATATGTCTCACATGTATGATTGATTATTTCCAGGAGTGAGTAATGGCGCTATCCAGTGCACAAAAACAAGAAATCGTAAGTGAATTCAAGAGAGCTGAAACAGATACTGGCTCACCTGAAGTACAGGTTTCTCTAATGACAGGCCGTATTAAGTATTTGACAGAACATTTTAAAGTCCATAAAAAAGATTTTCATTCAAGACGCGGGCTGCAGGAGTTGGTCAACAAACGTCGCAAATTGCTTAAATATTTGAAAAGCAAAGATCCTGTAAGGTATGCAGCATTGATTCAAAAACTTGGCCTTAGGGATTCTTACTGAGCGCAGGCAATATGCCATATAGCATGAATCATTCAAACATAAATATAGATAAAAGGCGCAGTTTTCTGCGCCTTTTTTTTACTCTAATGAGGTAATTGACGTGAAATTCACTAAAGAAATACAGTTGGGAGAGCATAAATTAGTGCTCGAAACAGGGGAGATTGCAAGACAGGCAGATGGTGCAGTCTTTGCCATGATGAGTGGTACGCAAGTGTTGGTGACAGTGGTTGGTAAACAAGAGGGTGCTGAGAACAACAGTTTCTTCCCATTGACGGTCAACTACCAGGAAAAAACATATGCAGCAGGCAAAATTCCAGGCGGGTTCAATAAACGGGAAGGACGTCCCAGTGAACATGAAACATTAGTGTCTCGTTTGATTGATAGACCATTGCGTCCCCTCTTTCCAGATGATTTTTGTAATGAAGTACAAATCATTGCTACCGTCATGTCTCTCAATCCCGAAGTGCCCGCTGATATCGTTGCAATGATTGGCGCATCTGCAGCTTTGGCAATATCAGGCATTCCCTTTAATGGTCCTATCGGTGCGGTGAGAGTTGGATATGAGAATGGAGTGTATCTGCTAAACCCTGGGCCACAAGTGACAACAGATCTGGATTTAATTGTTGCAGGAACTCATGATGCGATTTTGATGGTTGAGTCAGAAGCACGAGAATTGAGCGAAGACGTGATGTTGGGCGCGGTTCTTTTTGGCCATGAAATGATGAAAGGCGTGATTCAGGGCATCAAGGAATTGGCAGCAGAAGTTAAGAAACCCACATGGAACTGGGTTGCGCCTGAAGTGGATGTGAGTTTGCAAAATGAAGTTGCTCACCTTGCTTCTAAAGAAATCACCGAAGCCTATCTGTTAAAAGATAAGACCCAACGCTATCAACGTTTAGGGGAAGTTCGCAAGAAAGTGGCTGATACGATTGTGGCTGCCCGAGAAGGTTTGAGTTTAGATGTCGTGACAACTGTGATCAGTGGTTTAGAGAAAGACATCGTTCGTAAGCGTATTTTAGACGGTGAGCCAAGGATTGATGGTCGTGATCAAAAAACAGTTCGTCCCATTGCGATTCGTACACATGTTCTAGAGCGAGCTCATGGTTCAGCACTATTTACCCGCGGAGAAACGCAAGCCATTGTGGCTGCAACATTGGGTAACGAAAGAGATGCTCAATTGCTTGATAAGTTAGATGGGGAAGTCAAAGATAGGTTTATGCTGCATTACAATTTTCCTCCATATTCTGTTGGTGAAACAGGTATGGTTGGAAGTCCAAAGCGACGTGAGATTGGTCACGGTAGACTTGCCAGACGTAGTCTAATGGCGGTTTTACCCACAGCAAGTGAATTTCCATATGTGCTTAGAGTCGTCTCAGAAATCACTGAATCGAATGGTTCTAGTTCAATGGCAACTGTTTGTGGAACAAGCTTGGCACTTATGGATGCTGGGGTTCCTTTAAAAGCCCCTGTTGCAGGTGTGGCCATGGGTCTCATCAAAGAAGGCGATCAATTTGCAGTATTAACCGATATTTTAGGTGACGAAGATCATCTGGGAGATATGGACTTTAAAGTGGCTGGTACAGAAAAAGGTGTAACTGCTTTACAAATGGATATTAAAATCACCGGCATCACCAAAGAAATCATGGAAGAGGCTCTGGAACAAGCGCATGCTGGCCGACGCCATATCTTAGAGGTGATGAATCATGCCCTTGCAGAGCATCGTGATGAGCTGTCTCAACATGCTCCAAGAATTGTGACGATGAAAGTGGCTGAAGATAAAATCCGAACGATTATTGGTAAAGGTGGCGTCACTATCAAAGGTTTGATTGACAGTACCGGTGTCTCGATTGATATTGATGACAGTGGTGTGGTACAACTTTTCTCTCCAAATCTGGACGCGTTAGAAGAAGCCCAACGTCAAATCAAGACACTTATTGCTGAAGTTGAAGTCGGACAAACCTATCGTGGTAAGGTGAGCAAAATTGTTGATTTCGGAGCTTTTATTAATTTACTCCCAGGCAAAGATGGCTTGTTACATATCTCTCAAATCTGCGCAGAGCGCTCACAAAAAGTTGAGGATGTTTTAAGTGAAGGTCAGGAGATTGAAGTTTTTGTAGCAGGAGTTGATAAGCAAGGCCGTGTCAAGCTTGAGTGGAAAGATAAACCAGCCGTGTCGCCGGCTGCAAAAGATACTTCGACCGTTGAAGTGAAGGAAGAGTCTGAGTCTGCTCCTACAGATGAATAGATAACCTTCAAAAGTAGAGAGCTTATCACTATTCACCTATGGCAGTCTAAATGGGTGAATAGTGGCCGCTACATTTTCTCAGCAATAAATTTTGAACTGACTTCACCTGCGTATTCTTCCTGATGTGCAAGTGGTAATTTCATAGTGTGCCCATTTTTTAAATTCAGTTTATTAAAATCGACCCAAAATACATTGGGGCGATTGGTATTTTCAAAATAATAAATACGATGCTTCAGATCAGCGACACTTCGCCACAATGTTGGGGCAACATTAGGACGGCTATTTGATGACACACTAAATGGTGCAGAAACATTACGGATGATTGAGAATACGGTCGCAATCGCTTGTCGCTCATCAGACGTTTGAGGCGCTACACTAAGATAGTAGCTGGCACGAATAAAACGATCTGCGGGCTCTGTGGTTCCTGGTAAAAAGGAACCATTCAAACGGTGCCAATAATCATTGAGTGCCAGCTGTTGATCATACGTGGGCTCATTGGTCATCACTTTATATTGATGTCCATGATGAATGATGAGTTTGCCCTTTACGTATTCAAACACAGCATTGTCGCCAGACGGATCTGTGATGGCAAGGTGTAAAGTGGGTTTAGCACCATTGGGTAATATTTGTGTGGTCATATGAAAAGGTGGATCACTTAATCCCTTTACTGCCTCTGCTACAGTCGCATAATTGTCTAATACATATTGTGCCCAATTGAATACGGATAACTCTTTTTTATCAGGCATAGGCTGACCATAATCTGCATCTGATAAATACAAGAGGTTGGCATCTAGTCCTTCAGAATTCATCCCATCTGCTGAGCCAAGGTTGTAAGCAACAGCAACAATGCTGCCATATTTTGATATCCAATTCAGGCTGTTTGGGGATGCTGAGTCACCGGTGCGTTTGATTCCAGGAGGATATGCCCATAGATCACTGTGAAGATCTTCATCCCAATCCATGGAGCGACCTGTAATCACGGTTTGTGCCGGACCGACATAAGTAAAGCGACTACAAGCTTGTAGTGTATTGACGCCAAAAATGCTTACTACGCACAAGACTAAAATATATGTTTTGAAGATCATATCCATTCCTTTGTGATCCTTCATAAAATAATGCTCTGTACCTGACAAAATCTATTTTTGTCAGGTACAAAAACCTATGGATGAGTTAAGTTGAGAAACTCCATACGACTACTGGGATTATTTCGCATCTCACCTAACATGACAGAGGTTGTCATCACCGAGTTTTGTTTTTCCACGCCACGCATCATCATACAAAGATGTTGTGCTTCAATCACAACTGCCACACCCCGAGCGCCGGTTATGGTAGAAATGCAGTTGGCCACCTCAGAGGTTAAACGTTCTTGAATTTGCAATCGACGCGCAAAAAAATCAACAATACGTGCGATCTTCGATAATCCAATGACTTTTCCTTTGGGCAAATAGCCAACATGACATTTTCCAAAAAAAGGGAGCAGATGATGTTCACACATGGAGTACATTTCAATTTCTTTGACAATCACCATTTCGTTCATATCTGATTCGAACAGCGCATCGTTGATGATGTCATCTAAGTTTTCATGATATCCCTTAGTTAGGTATTGCATGGCATTTGCAGCTCTTGCTGGGGTATCGATAAGTCCTTGGCGTTCGATGTCTTCACCAATTTTGATCAGTAATTGTTTATATAATTCTTGCATGTTAAAAAACCTTTTTTAATTTTCTATACAAGACAGAATTCTTTTCTGTCTTGTATGTCTATTAACCAGGAGGCCAGATCATTTGGCGTCCTCCCAGAAGATGTAGATGGATGTGATAAACTGCTTGTCCACCTTCTGAGTTTACATTAAAAACCAGGCGATAACCTGGTAGCGCTAACCCTTCTTTTTTTGCTAACTCTTTGGCGATGAGTACCATACGGCCTAGCAATTGCTCATCTATTGAGTCTACATCATTGATGGTTGATATGTGTTTTTTAGGAACTATCAATATATGTGTAGGTGCCTGTGGCGTAATGTCTCTAAAGGCTAAAACGTCTGTATCGTCATGAACGATTGTTGCAGGGATCTCGCCTGCTACAATTTTACAAAACAAGCAATTCATTTTGTTCCTTAGTCGTCAAAAGTTCAAATGGTTTCGGTCTGCAACGAAACAAATCATACATTTGAATGTATCAAATTTTTTCATCATTTCCCAGGTCCTTTGCCTTTTGTAAGTGATTTCTGCATAATACCTCATCTTTCATTTAGTTACAGGTGCAGCAATGGGTTTAATGGAAATTGATAGTGGTCGTGATGTTCCAAATGAAATAAATGTCATCATCGAAATCCCCATGCACGGGGAGCCCGTCAAATATGAGGTCAATAAGGATTCAGGTGCCTTATTTGTGGATAGGTTTTTAACTACGGCTATGTTTTATCCCGCCAATTATGGCTATATCCCAGCCACGTTATCGGAAGATGGGGATCCCGTGGATGTTTTGGTTGTGACCCCCGTACCATTGATTAGTGGGGCGGTGATCAGATGTCGTGTGATAGGCATGTTAAAAATGACAGATGAATCAGGGGTTGATGCCAAATTGCTGGCTGTTCCCATCACGAAGATATGTAAAATGTACGAGTCGGTGCAAACTTATAAAGATGTCCCTCAGCATTTATTATTATCTGTGGAACATTTCTTTAAGCATTATAAAGACTTAGAAGAAGGCAAGTGGGTGAAGGTAGAAGGATGGGAAGGACCAGAGGTCGCACGACGAGAAATTTTGGATAGTGTGGCGCGTTATGAGCAAAAATCATAAAGATTTCATCTATCTCATTTAAATTCAACGAAGGATACTTCGCATGAGATTGGGCATAAGTCCCATCTCATGCGATGGTAACGGTGCTCTTATTTCTACCCTCTTTTAATCGCCAGGGCTATCAGAATGGAGCTCCATCCGTTGATCAGCATTTCGATAGAAATGAATAGCCCAATCACCCATAATCCACTGTAGGGCCATTGTACTAATATAAGGATACCAAGGACAATGGCCGCGACTCCCGCCAAAACCAACCAACCCCATCCCGCTTCATCGCGAAGAATACTGGCCATGATGAGGCGAGAGATCCCAATGATGATTAATACCCATGCGATAAGTACCGTAATCACTTCAGAAGCAAGGACTGGGTCATAAATGATGATGATCCCACCCACAAGATAGAGAAGACCTATCAAAGCATGCCAGGCCACAGCTTTCCATCGTCTACTTTTAAACACATCGATGATTTGTGAGCATCCACCAATCAGAAGAAGAACACCTAATAACACCATACTGGCCATAGTTAAGCCAACCGTCATGCTAAGCCCGATGCATCCTAAAATAACCAATAAAATCCCTAAACCTAATAGCCATCCCCAATTACGTTTGAATGGATCTGACTCATCGAACATCTTCATTCCTTTTGGCATAAGTGGCTCCTTTTATGTTGACTTTAAGACAAAAAATATTACGATGTGATTGATGTTTGCAATCTGCTTTTGCGAGATGCTTAAGCCTTATAACATTGAAACGGGTGAGTTGTATAGCTCCGACTTCGTGTCATTTAATTGTCAATCGTTGGGAGAATGTAATGCCTAAATATGTCGTCGTGAATGGTCGTGTGGTTGTTGATCCAACCTATACTGGATCAGAACCACAAGTTCCTCAGACGTTTGCTTGTCCTGAAAAAGCATTAACATGCGTCTATCAAATGTCTGATGCCGACGCGGTCGGTAGCGCAACACAACTCCCATTACCCAGTAGTACGGTCAATGTCGTGCAAAAGGTGCAAGATGTTCAATATACGAATGCATTTGGTGTGCCTGGAGGAATAGATGGTGGCCAACTATTGGAGAATATCTCTCAAAACTTCTTCAATAGTCAAACGCCTTTCGGTCTTTCAGAGAAATTGATTGCTTTGCAAGGGTATTCCTTGCATTTTAAGTGTGATGATAGTAGTTCTATGCGTACCATCTGTGCGAATGGCAAATCACGCTGGCAAAATGAAGAAGATCGCTTACATCGATATATAGATAGACTTCAGTATGTGCCAACAGGCCCTATCACTATCGATTTCTTAGATCGTCGTGATGTGATAACAATTTATCGCAATGGAAAAACGCCCGAACAGTTTACCGCTGAAGCTCATGCAAAGATCAGAACAGCATTCAGTAGTCCTCCTGTTGGTGGAACACCTATCTATCGCAATATCTGCGGTATGTTAGATAATGCGCGTGGCAAAACAGCTCATTTTTTATTGACGGATGGCTGCCCGAGTGATGGAGCTGAGGAAATTGAGAATATTAAAAATAGGATCCTCAATCGATATGATCCGTTGAATAATCCATTTACCTTTCTATGTTGCTCGGATAATCCAGCGGATACCCTTTGGATGCATGAGATTGAAGAAATTGCTTGTAGGCCTGGCTCTATTGGCTATGTCGCTGCGCAGCAGAATTTCTTGGCAGAGCGCACTGAGGTATTAAATGATCAAGGTCCTGAGTTTCCTTATTCTGAAGCGGTTTGGGATATCTGTAATTTGGTTGCCGCAATGAACCCCAATGATTTAGATGCGCTTGATCAACATGCACCGCTCACCAAACTTACTATGGATAACTTAATGGGACGCACGCTCACTGAAATAGAATATAGATCCTATTTTAATCAACATCCAAATGCCATGTGGCTTTTTGCCGAAGATTATCCCTTGTTTCTATCAACCCCCATAGCCAGTCAAATCCCTGCTGTATTGCTATTTGATACAACGCTCGCGAATCAACTGAGTTATGATATTAGTCAACGTGATGATTGGTCAGAGCCGAGAGCCATCAGTCGGGCAGAAGAAATGGTTCTGAATCAATTTCAACGATAGCGTCCTCTTGATATCAGACGTGCTCGGCAAGATTTTTGGCAAAACCATTGTTTTACTATGGAACGAATGCAACTTCAATATGCACAACCAGCACGGCAAGATCTGTGGGGTGATTATGTGGCTTGGTCAAACCTACAAAGTTCATGGACTAGTTATAGCCAACAACAGCAAGCGCAATATGCTTTGCCAGTACAACCTAGCGCAATGGCAGATTCTTCACAACCGCCTCCCTCATATGCGGCAACTATCGCCGGACAAACTATAGGGCAACCTTATACTCTTCCAGCTTATTATCCAGCCAAAACAACCTATTCTGGATATGGGTATTCTTATGGGCAAAGCACTACTGGTACTTTCTTCCAGCAACAGCCAGCGCAAACGCGATCGCCAATGTACCGTGCAGATCCAGTTCCACAAAATGGAGGGGATTGTTGTTGTGTGATCTTGTAGTTCAAAATTAGGATGTGTTAAGCATTCATTTTTTCAAACGCTCGAGCATGCCTACGTACCGTAGACACGGTACGTAGGGCTTATAAAGCAATGAACAGATTCTACGAGTAAGTTTAGAATAATGCTAATGAACACAAACTTAGTTTGCCAATTGAGCGTCATATTGTGGCAACGCCAAGTATAAACAACTCAAGGACAATTAGGAGTTGATTTGGCTATTAATTCCTGTTCTTTGTTCTGGATCAGTGCTTCAATTTTACCTTTAATTTTTCTTGCCGCTTGAATTTCAGATAAATCAAAAGGAGCTCTTGTCAAAGGATTCTGTCGTTTTCCATCGGTAATTGGCAGTTTAACAAGCTCATCATACTCATAAATCTCATCATCTAAACTGACTGGATGATTAGGGACTACCATAGAAATTGGACAAAATGGAATTTCAGATTGCTTCGCCTCTTCTTCTGTAATTCCTAAGCGATTGAATGCATCATTATATAATTCGCTACGATTATCAAATGTATGTAAATACATCTCCAAAGCACCTGTGATAGGTTTTGGCTGAAAAAAAGTCGGGGCTGCAGCGCTGGTAGCTTGTGGTAGAGCTCTAGCTAGCTGTACAGGTTGTGGCAAAATAGCCGCTTGGATGGTAGACAGATGTAGCGCAGGGTTCTGATAGGGCTGGAAATAATACTTCATTGGGTCATATTTAGTGGCATCAGTTTGAAGTAGGAATGGTTGCATAGCTTCTTCTATAGATTGCTCTGCTTCAAGCATAAATAGGATATAGTTACATTTTGCTAACAAACGCTGAAGCGTGGGTAGGATGCCTCCGTCGCTGGTTTCAAAGTGATAGCAGCTACGATAGTACGACACAACATGCTGATTTGTTTTAGAGCCTTCTTTCAATGCATCCTTTAAATAATCTCGTGCAGCGCTTATTTTTCCTTTGAACCACAGAGTATCTATACTGTCTAACGTAACATTTTGATTCAATTGCTCTTCAACACTAAATAAATGAGACGCACAAGGGTAGCTTCTTACATTCATTAACTCATCTGTAAGGCGTCCATCATCACCATATGCAATGTGTTGATGATTAATAATGGCATATCGTTTCATTTCTTTACCTCTAACTGTTTTATAAAATTGACTAATAAACCGTCTTTGCGAGCGTTAGCGACGCAATCCAGATCACAATTTCAATTGAAAATCGATCTGGATTGTTTCACTTCATTCGCAAAGACGACATTTTTGAACTCATTTTTAAAAAATGACTAAAGTGTCTAA
>JAKBCM010000037.1 GCA_021807845.1 Pseudomonadota bacterium | reverse complement strand
ATGGCCATACATTGATTGGTACAACCGATGTGGCTTTTTCTGATACACCAAACAACGTTCAGATTGCTCCAGAAGAAATCGATTATTTATTTAATCTCATCCAACCTTATTTTAACAAACAGCTAAAACATGATGAAATCATTACTACTTGGAGTGGTATAAGAACATTATTATCCGACCATAACAAAACACCGAGTCACTTAAGTCGAGATTATGCGCTGCATTATGCCGACCTTCCCGCGCCAGCTGTCACCATCTTAGGTGGAAAGTTAACCACCTACCGCAAACTTGCCTTGCATGCGATAGATAAACTCCTACCTGTTTTTCCAGAAATGGGTAAATCATTGACCGAGCACACGCTTTTACCTGGAGCTACATGGGATAATATGGCGATGAGTACGTATACGAAACTTGCCCAGCAAAACTATGATTGGTTAGATCCTGATACGTTGGCACGTTATATCAATCAATATGGAACACGCATAGAACATATCTTGAAGGATTGTCAGTCCATGAAAGATCTAGGAGCCTGCTTCTCCCCTACTCTCTATCAAGCAGAAATCGACTATCTGGTTCATCAAGAATGGGCAACTCATCCGGATGACATTCTGTGGCGGCGGACAAAACTAGGTTTGTCTATGAATGAGCGAGAAAAGAATCATCTCTCTGAATATCTGAAACAGATTCATGTTCCCGACACGGTTTGAAAAGAGCGACAAGCGCGTTACCGCTCCTCTTCATCGAGTTGAGATTTAATCTCTGACACATCAGCATCTAATGCTTGCTGTGCCAATTCTTTGAGTGTTGATTCTGGCATGCTGCCAGCTTCGGAGTAAATCACAATCCCTTGTTTAAAAACCATGAGATGCGGAATGGAGCGGATCTGAAAGACTTCTGCTAATTCATTTTCTTGTTGAATATTCACTTTTGCAAAAACAATAGAATCATACCGTTCTGCAACCTTTTCAAAAACATGAGCAAATTGTTTGCATGGCGCACACCACTCTGCCCAAAAATCAATAATCACAATCTGATTATCTTGAATCAACGTTTCGAATTGATCAGCGCTGATAGATATGACGCGGCTCGACATAGACATATATTCCCCTACTGCTCTATGGCAGACAAAATTCTCTGATAAATCAGAGCCTCACTGCCTTGTCCTGAAACTTGCCTAAAGATAGGTGCATGTGTATCACCCTGTTTTGCCCATTGTTGATAATAATGGACCAATGGCTCTGTTTGCTCGTGATAAACAGCTAGGCGTTTACGAATAATATTTTCGTGATCATCATCTCGAAAGATTAAAGGATCGCCTGTTTCATCATCAATTCCTTCTTTCTTTGGAGGGTGATACTCGATATGATAAACTCTCCCAGAGGCCGGATGAACGCGTCTTCCACTGATTCGTTTTACAATTTCTTCATCGTCAACAGCTATTTCAATCACATAATCGATATCAATGTGCGCACCTTTTAATGCTTCAGCTTGAGGGAGCGTACGGGGAAACCCATCCAGCAAAAAACCTTTGATACAGTCTTTTTCTTTTAGACGAGCTTCTACTAAAGCGATGATAATATCGTCTGAAACCAATTGTCCGGCATCCATGATCTGTTTAGCACTTTTCCCTAAAGGTGTACCATCAGCAATCGCTCTCCTTAACATATCACCCGTTGAGATTTGTGGAATATTAAAATGTTTGGTTAACTTAAGAGCCTGTGTGCCCTTACCAGCCCCTGGTCCCCCCAATAACATCAATCTCATCAACCTCATTCATCAGCTCCCCTATATTTAAGCTGGTATCGTAACTCTTCACGACTTAATTGTCACTTTATCCCAAACCATGATTTTTTTCCTAAAGCTCGATGACATCCTTCAAGTTGCGCTTGATAAATTTGCGCTCTCGCACTGACTTTATGTGCAACGCCAATGAGCCAATTTTTTTTCAAATACGTTTTCTGTTGATATCCACCTACTCCCTCATGATACGCCAAGTATAGAGCATAAGCATTATCTCTTGGGATTCCTGCTTTTTTATAAGCCTCATTGGCATACCATCCAATAAAATCAACCCCATCTGAAAAACTTTGTCTCGAAGCCCAAAGACTGCCTTGTGAGTGTCGATATAAAGACCATGTACCATTTAATGCTTGTGTATAACCATAAGCAGTTGAAGGACGTTTCCAAGGAATAATCCACAAAAGTTTGGTCCGTTCAGGTCGTGCTGTAGCATCAAACTTTGACTCTTGGTGAATGATAGCCATCTGGACTGCAACCGGCACACGCCATCGTCGTTGTACATCTAAGGAATCGTCATACCAACGCGGATATTGTTTAAATACATGACAAATATTGTCAACATGAGCAGGCGGACGACTTGCACATCCTGATAAAATCAAGCCAGCCAATGATATGATGAATATACTAACATATTTCATATTTTGAGTTCATCCTGATGATCAAAGTGGTATTAGTAACAAATATTTAGACTGAAAGCCAGTCTTTTGGCAGAATGAACTCTACTTTGACCTATATTTCCACTATGTTATCGTATAGAACCTTTCTTCATGAAACATTGTCTTTATGAATATTTTGGTTTTTGATATTGAAACGGTTCCTGATGTCGAAACAGGACGGAAACTCTATGATCTGGATGGATTATCAGATGAAGACACAGCGAAAGCGCTTTATGCTTTACGTCGTGAAAAGGTAGGTCATGATTTCTTACCCCATCATTTACAAAAAATTGTTGCCATTTCTTTAGTACTTTCTCATCAAGCCAACATCAAAGTCTGGTCATTAGGAGATGAACACTCTAATGAAAAAGAATTGATCACTCGATTTTTTACTGGGATTGATAAACATATCCCTACCCTGGTGAGCTGGAATGGCAGTGGCTTTGATTTACCTGTTCTTCATTACCGGGCACTTTTACATGGTGTCACTGCAACAACGTATTGGGAAAGCGGGGAAAATCAACAAAACTTTCGTTGGAATAACTACTTAAACCGTTTTCACTACCGTCATCTTGATCTCATGGATGTCTTGTCATCTTACCAAAACAAAGCTTTTGCACCATTAGATGAAATTGCCTCCATGCTCGGCTTTCCAGGGAAAATGGGCATGAGTGGCAATAAAGTATGGGAGCATTTTTTAAAAGGTGATTCCAAAGGTATTCGAGATTACTGTGAAACAGACGTATTAAATACGTATTGCATTTATTTACGTTTTGAATTGATGCGCGGTAACATCTCCCAATCAGGATATGAACAATCCATCGAGCGGTTAAGGACATATCTAAAAGATGCAGTGGATAAACCTCATATGCAAGCCTTTTTGAGTCAGTTGCATTCGAGCCAATAGCCGTATCATTCGTAACTCCTGCGCTCAAGAGTTACGATTATTCTAAAATACTGATGAGTTACTTGATGACTTTTTCGAGGACAATAGCGTCTTCGATAGACTCTCCATCAATGTAATAGCCAGGCTTAATTCCAATCTGTTGAAATCCCAATTTATAATAAAGCTGTAAGGCTGGTATATTACTAGGCCTCACTTCTAAGACAAAACACTTTGTACGCTTATCTGCTGGGAAGTTCAACACATCTTGTAGCAACATTTGACCCAATCCTTTTTGTTGTAATTTCGGCAAAACACATAAATTGAGAATATGACAAACAGAATCATGGTAACGACAGATGATATAGCTTGCTAACTCTAATGAAGATTCGTCCCCAACCTCAAGAAGTCGACAATCATAACCCACCGTGACGCAATCAGAAAGAATACCTCGACCCCAAGGAGCTCGATGGGCCATCACCTCTATTTCGTAAACCTTATCAATATCGATATGTTGCATCGGACGCACTTTGTAGATCATAAATTTACCAGTTGAATTTATTAGTGATCATAAAAAACAAATAGACCACATGAGGTCTTTTGTAAAGGGATAGATCCTAACATTAGAAGGGATGTTGTTTAAACTCGTCTAAAGACTGTAATAATTCATTATAAGGATTCACCCGCTTCGTTTCTCGCGCCTGATCCTGAAGGATATGGTCAATTGCAGTATATCCTCTATACAACAATCCCATCTGTTGGTGTCCAGGCTGTGTGTCCACAACCCGTTTTAATGCAGCATAAATGGTATCCACCGCTTCTTCTCGCTGAGATTTCTCATCACCTCGATAGAGAAGTTTTTCTTTGGCTAGCCACAATGCTCTTACAACGACTTGATGAATGGGGTCCTGTGATAAATGTTTTGCAAGATGATCAATTGATTTGAGCAATTTTTGATAATGAGGCTCTCCCAATTCTTCTCTATAAGGCAAGGCATCACTCTTAAAGGTCACCAATTCCTCATCCATCATCTGGATGGTTTCTTCAAAGGGTTTTCTATCAAATGGTTCAGAAGCAAATCCTCTGGCAAAAGCTCTGCCTGTTGCAATCGCATCATTTAAACCCGAAGCATATTTGTAATTAGACGAACGTCTACCATCACCAATTTGTGCGAATACACCATGACTGAGATCAACCATTGCTTGATGACATATTCGCATGTTCAGTTCGAAAACAGTGGCTTGCAATTTATCTTTGGCAGGCATTTTTCTACTTTTTCTATATTCCAATTGAGCAGGTGTTATCCCTAACTGTTTATATATAGCAATACAAGCCCACTCTAATAATTGAGTGCGCCTTAATTCTTCATCTGGTTCTTCAAAAATGGTTTTTGGAATTTCACCCGCCCAGTAAAACTTATCCAGATCTGAGTTTGGAAACATAATGCATTGTGGTTTATATAACTCCTCCCAACCATGCTCTCGATAAGATCCTACTGTATGACTGCCTGAATCGAATTGATTCGGAATAGTTTCACCTTCTTTGAGTTTTAGTTGAACTGTAGCATGAAATCGATGCCGGTCTTGTATTGGGCTTTGTCCATAACTGATTTGAATACCCAGACTTCTACTGACTATATCTGCAAACCCATGATGAACACCATCCGCAGCCACCATATGATGCGTATAGTATTGGGTACCATCATAGAACTCAATGTAGTCCGCATCTCCTTTTTTACCTCTTCCAACCGATGCGATTGGATTGTGTTGAACATCAACAATGGTTACGTTAGGGTAGGCACTTAATTTACGGTATAGAAAACGCTCAACGTCTTTGATTTGCACGGTTGCATCTTCCAGATACCTGTCCCAAAATCGTATATCTTCTGTATTGTTGGGATCCGTATACTCTCTTAAAAAATCTTCTGTTTCAGGGGTGATAACAACTCTTGGGCCTCTGATATATTCAGAACGGTTCGTCAATGCAACCACTTTTTTTCCTTGCTTAGCAGCATCTAGAGCACAGGCTAAGCCTCCAGGCCCTAAACCCACAATGGCTATATCTGCAGCATCCTTTTCTTCACCAAAAAGCGGCATATCACATTTAAATAGTATATTTATTTAATATAAAGTATAACATATGAACTAGTAGCCGGGGATATTGAAGATATTCTCACCGGAGCCTTCTTGATTGTTGTCGATGATCTTGCCTTCAAACGCTGATAATATATTGTATGAATTCGTTCCAAACAACATAAAGCGCCCAGAGATCACATTCACAATGCCTATGGTCAATAATGACAAAATAAGGCTGGCAATGATTAATCCCCAGCCGCGATGTTCACTGAGTACGGGTTTTGCTTCTTCTAAATCATGAAGACAATGATTCTTGAAAGCTTGTTGATCACCATCTGCTAGAAACGTTTGCTGATGTATTTTTAATTGCTGAATCAACTCAAAGGCAACGATTGAAGCTTTCTGGTACTGAACAGAGTTTTGCGCTTTGATATTCATTTCATGATACTTCCATTCTAATTGCATCATATACTTATTGAATTGAATACCCATCAAAAATTGCTCTTTAGAAGTCACAATCGCATCATCAACCAGAGCCAATAAGTCCCGAAACGTTGGCGGTGGATTGAAGTGATTCTCTTTGGCTATTTTCACTTGCTCATTTAAGAGCGTGGCA
The DNA here is from genome assembly GCA_021807845.1 of Pseudomonadota bacterium. The sequence goes on along the minus strand of JAKBCM010000037.1, from coordinate 4,449 downwards.
AGCATTGCTGCTTTTTTCTGCGGCACATTTTTGGCAGTTAAGATTGTAGTCAGCTCTTCCACAGGATAATTGGGCGTCGTTTCATTGATGAAACGTCTTTTTTGTGCGGTTGTCGTTTTATACCGCCCATCCATACTTTCTGGATTTTTGGTACAAAACATCATAAAACCAGGTTTTACGGAAGTGCCATCTGGGAGTTTTCCCATTAATACCCCATTAAACAAGCGCTCCATGGGTGCACTATTGATTTCATCAAAAACAATAACTGCTCCAAGAGTCGCGGCCTTTACCACCCATTTTTCTCGAAGGCTGGCGGGCATACTTGCTGGAAGCACAAAGTATGGTTTTGCTGCGGTGATTGGTTTTTCTAAATCAAGGGTTTCTTGACGTTCATATCCATGCGCTTTTAACGCATGGGTGATCAAATCACTTTTTCCATTACCTGGTTCCCCTTCTAAAACAATGCCTCCTAACCCCCCAAATAATTGGGCATTGTTTTTACTGTGAGGATTCAATAATCGCCATTCTCGCAACGCTAACAAATCATCTATAAACTGCCAAGTTTTCATCCTAGATGGGGTGATGATAAAATCTTTATATTGTTTTTCACCGCTAAAAGCGAGTTCACTCACCGGTTTGAATTGTTTCGAGAATGATTCAGCAAACGCTTTAGGCACCAAATTTTTACTAAAATCCCAGATGATTTGTTGAGTGATCAGCTCTATATCTATCGTTGGATTGCGATGGTGATAAAGAACAACCATCAACGCCATCATTTGCAGTTCACGCGGTGAAATGAGTACTTCATGAGTAGAGCGACCACACAAAAATCGATATACATCAATGATTTTTTTACTGATTTCAGCGCCATGAGCTTCTAATGGTGTGTTCTGAAAAATGGGCTTCAATACTTCCTGATAGATAAACGCAGCAGGTAAAGGCTTAAATAATAGAGCGTTACCATGCCTTAGAAAAAAAGGAGAAATCTTACGCTCGCCACCATAACTTGCAGGATTACCTGCAAAAAATACCACATGATCTTGGCTTAATTCATATAATTTATTTTTAATCCTAATCCTTCGTGGATGTTCAAATAGTCCTTCAAATTCACTCCAATTTCGTTCACACAAGTTTTCTTCATCAATGAATAATCGTTTGGGACCTAAGGACTTGTCTTTTGCCCACGCTTCTAATGCATCAAGGCCTTGATAGAGTTTTCCGCCATCTTTACTTAATTCTTTTTCAACAAAAGTGGTTTTACCAACACCTGTAAGGCCTGTTAAATAGACATACGGTGCACCCTCTGCCACTAAGGCATGGACAGCATCCAAACGTTCTTTGACAAACAATTTGGCTTCTTCTTCTGCTGTTGTTAGATTTAACTCACCAATGTCTTCTATTTCGTTAGACAAATGAAACATCCCGAGCCAAGCCTCATCGCTATTTTGTTCGGGATGATGATGAAGAAATTCACAACGTGTTTTAAGCTCAGCAAAGGATGCTTTCTCTAAATACGCTTGCACAAGTGTGGCATCGGATTCACCCAAGAGTGTACGTTTTACTTCACTATCCACTTTGTGACAAGATTGTGGTGCACCATACATATTGGTTTGAGGCGGACAAACTAACATGAGTTTTCCAGGTGCTTTTGTTAAACGTTGACGTGCCATACAATAAACTTCTAGTTGATCAATCAGCTCTTTTGAAAAGTTTCCTTTCAGAATGATGTTTGCTTCGGACTTATCCTGCACCTCTAGCTGATTATCCCCTAACGCATCGACTAAAATCCCAGCTTCTTCTTGAAACTGAAATTTCAATAAGTCTTTATTGAACACTCCATCCAGGCGCCATAATAAATCAGACGGCTTACATTCAGAAACATCGATGACTGTCCAATGAGGATCTTGTTCTTTTAAAAGATGAATAGTGGCATCCTGGTCATCACTCAAAATCACCTGTGTTGGATGGATTGAATTTTCAATATGCCAATCAGGAAGCACTTTTGGTTGTTTGACCAATGGCGGTTCAAGCGTCTTAGGCATGACAACGTCTGGAGCACAATGGACCTTAAGCATCACTTGCTGTTCTTTGCAGGCCGTTAATACTTTTGCCCAATCATCCTCACTTAAAGAACGCGTCACATGAACTACTAATTCTCTTGGATTGACTTTAGCAGCGTCCTTGATTAATCCATCTAACTTTCTTATTTTCTTTGTTGTTTGATCAAAGCGATAAGGACCTAACAATTCATCTATACGGCTGGGATTTAAGACTTCACCCTTAAGTGAGTATTCTGTCTGCCAAGAGATCTGGGGCTTTAATCGATCCCAATCGTATCCTTCTTTGAGGTGCAAACGAAAATGATCCGGGATAGGAATTTTACCCCCTGGATATTCTACCTCTTTATGCCCACATACTTCGTGCCAAAATCTTTGAAAATCATCGTCGTGCCACAACCCATTTTCAATCACAATCGATGACGATCCTTTTTCCAGGGCCTGAATCAATGCTCCTTTTTCAAAGGTTAACTGATCTTGATTTAAGATCCAGTGGCCTATTAATCTTCCTTTCCAATCTGAACTGTGAAACAGGTTGATCTTTGGATGAGTACTTGCTGCATCAAACGTTTGCTCAACAGGAATGTTAGGAATTTGTTCTGATAATTCATTGGACGAAATAGGACATTGTTCACGAACAGAAAAACGAGAATAAAAATCAGCTCCTCTGTAGCGCTTTGGATTTTGAAGATTAACCAAACCAATCACAACCATTTCATTGAGAGGTTTTGCTCCATCGATGTGGCGTATGCCGTCCAATAAGCTATTAAACCTCGCAATCTCTTCAGCAGAAAACTGATTATAATCAATGATTAAAACCGGAGGATGGGCTGGGTCTTTGTTAGCTTGTAAAAAATCATAAAATCGCCCACCAAAGGGATGAATCACCCCTTCATTGCCATCAAGTTTCACAATGGGAGCAGAGCACACCAAATCACTGGGTGAGTTGATATAAAACACGGGACGATTCGCTGACTGACATTCGTTTTGCAACGCCCAACGCATCCCATCAACCCTTGTGTTCCCCGCCAATTCAATGAGTTTATTTCGTTTATTTCCGTCACCATCGATGCATTGTTTACAATACTCCTGAAGGTTATCACCTACTCCTTTGTTTTGTTTCCAAGTTTGTAATTTCTTGGTGAAATAAGCTTTATCATTATCGTTTATCTTATCATCAGCGCTTGTCTTTGTCTGAGGACTGTCTTCTGAGGTCTTGGGGGGAGTATTTTCTTTGGTCTTTACTTGTTCTTTTTCATGAATGGTTAATTTGGCCTCATACCCTCCTAAATCACAAGTCATCCATTGTCCATTTACGTTTATTTCAACAAACATATGGCAATCACTGGTGATCACCCGTGTAGGTATATCAGGATAACACCTCGCCATTTCTTCCTTAAACGCAAATGAACGATGACGACAAGCACCTTTTTTCTGTTGGCGCATGGCTTCTAAATAATCAGCGCCTGTAGGATTTTCCTTGTCTAGTTTTAACTCGCCCTCACCAAAGCTTTTATAATAATCAATCAATTGCTTGATAGGTTTGGGTAAGACAGGATCATTTTTGGGAGGAACTTTGATTAAAAAATCAAGCGCAATCGAATGTCCATAGGATCGACTACGAATGTAATATAAATTATCAAGCTTTGAGTATTTGATTATGACGCCAGGCTCACTTGGATCCACATGGAAATGCGTCATTTCCTCATGAGGGGACAAAGAGGCAATGGGTTGCCATTCATCATCCACATAGAATAATTGTTTCCCTTGATAATGCTGATAGCCAGGTGTTTTGTTTAAAGTAGGGATGATTGTATCGATTTCATCTGGTGAACATACCAAGTGCTCACACTCAGATAACTGCAAATCTTCACTTTTGGATAGAAATATCTCTTCTAAGGAACAATGTTCATCGTTGATCTGACAGGTATCAAAGATATTAAAACGATACAATCTGGGAGTTGGACGTGGCTCTTTGTCTACGGGATAAAAAATCCGCTGTAAATTAAATTCGCTAGTCCCCCCTCCTGTATCGTTATCGAATCCATAGTTTTTGTGATGCTTCATATCTTTGTTTAGCAATCCTTGAATAGGTCCTTTGGCAGGCTTTGTACCACCTACATATAACTCTTTGAGATTTGTCGCTTTTTTTTGTAGCATTTTAATCATTGTGTGAACGTTTGATTTTGAAATCTCTTTGAGCTCAGAAAATTGAATGGTATTGAGATCGATAGGTTCACTTAAGTCAATCTTCTTATTATTGATGTATTGCCCTCCCATAGAAGTTGAGAACCGTAATTTTTTAAGATTTGGTGCGGCTAGCAACAGCATCTGTAATTGTTCTAGATCGAATGTCCATTGATTGATGGTTAGCTCTTCTAGATGTAGCAAG